>NZ_JAUBTS010000058.1:23139-25127 GCF_036705105.1 Microcoleus sp. B9-D4 | reverse complement strand
AGAGCCTCATGATATGTATTACCAGGCAGAGCCTGGTAACGAGTAAAACCGCACTGAACTTATTGCCTCGAAGCTACACCCAACTGTTGAAACAGCATACTCGGCAAATAGGCTGCACCGCCTACCCATTCGGCTTCGCTACTCAAATTTGCCAAATTTTTAAACGCTTCAAAAATGCTGCCTGCCACCATTGTATTCTTGACGCGACCCACAATTTTGCCTTTTTCTACTTTATAGCCTAAGTCCAAATTGACCGAAAATTCGCCAGCTAACTGATTGGACTGACCGGCACCTAAAACCTGCTCTACTATTAGACCTTCGTCCATGCTAGCAATCAAGTCTTGAGTGGCGGTATTTCCTGGGGAAATGCAAAAGTTAGTCAAATCAGGGCCTGGGCGAGACAATCCGCCACGAAAACCGTTGCCGGTTGATTGTACACCGGCGCGAGCGGCCCACCTGCGATCCCAATAAAATCCGGTGACAGTACCTTTGTCTATCAAGACTTTGCGGGTGGTGGGTGTACCTTCGTCGTCAAAGGGACAAGCCGAAGGGCCTAAAGTGGGGTCTTCAAAAAAGGTAAAGCGTTCGTCAAATAAGGTTTCGCCGATTTTGTCGGCGAGGGGAGAGGCTTTTTGAACTACTGCTTGACCTGAAAGGATGGTATCAAACAAGCCGCCGAGGGTGCTAGCGGCGGCTCTGGGGGTAAATAATACTGGGTAGGAACCGCTGGTGATGGTGGCTGAATGTTCTGCGAGGCGGTATTTTTCGAGGAGTGATTCGAGGATGCTGTTGGTGTCTAGGGGACGATCGCGCGCGACATCGTAACTGTATGCTTGCATAAAGTCTTCTCCTTTTACCAAATTTCCGGCGATCGAGCCGCTGACTATTTGGCTGCTTCTTTCGGCATACAAATCTTGCGTCGTGGCAATTTTCACTCTGCCGCTGCGGACGTGAAAGCCGACATCTACCATAATATCGGGATTGTAGGCGTGAACTTGCTCGATGAGGTTTTTGCCGTTTTCGACTAATTCTTGAGTTGTGGGCGGAGTGTAGGTGGTTTCCGGGCCTTTTAGGTGGAAGTTGGAGGCGAGTTCAAATTCTGCGGGGTCGCCGATTTCGGCTGTTTGAATGGCTGCATCTACTAAATCGTCTATCCGCGTTAAATCTGTGGAACTGGCAAAACCGATTTTGCCATTGTAAATCAGCCGGAGTGCTACGCCTTGCAGTGCTTTGGTTTGTAGGGATTTGAGACGATTGTTTTCAAATTCGATGGGCGTATCTTGACTCGACAGGTAGTATACTTCAGCCGCATCGGCGCGCTGAGAGGCCAATTTCAAAATCTGGTCTACGGTTGAATCGCTCACAATAATCGCTTTCTGGTTTGGTCTTTGTTTTATTTTAGCGATTTTGGGTGTTACCAGAAACCGGGTTTTTTCCAAAAACATCGATACACCACCGAAAAACTGCGAAAAACCCGATTTCTTCGGTTGTATTCGTGGCCAGAAACCGGGTTTTTTCCAAAAACATCGATACACCAACGAAAAAATGCGAAAAACCCGGTTTCTTAAGTCAGAGTGCATCCATCAATCCCCAGCCATCTGCTGAATCCTAGAAATAAGGCGTTTCACTGTCTGCGCGTCAGGAGATGGCAAATGCTGGAAAATCTCCAAAGATTGCTGTAAATAATTCAAAGCTTGGTCAAAATCTCCCTGCGCTGCTAACAACTGTCCAAGCATTGCGAAAGTAGCAGCTTTCCCTTGAACATTGCCAAGTTTTTCCTCAAGTTCGAGAGATTGTTGATAAAATGCGATCGCCTGTTCTACTTCCCCAAGATTTGCATAGATTCCTGCTAGTTGGTGCAAAGTAGCAGCTTTCCCTTGAACATTGCCAATTTTTTCGTGAAGTTCGAGTGATTGTTGATAAAATGCGATCGCCTGTTCTACTTCCCCAAGATTTGCATAGATTCCTGCTAGTTGGTGCAAAGTAGC
>NZ_JAUBTS010000058.1:0-23039 GCF_036705105.1 Microcoleus sp. B9-D4 | reverse complement strand
AGCTTTCATCTTAATATCGCCGATGCGTTCAAAGATTTCCATAGCTTGCTGTTCTAAAGTAATTGCCTTTTCAATTTCCCCTAGATTGCGCTCAACAATTGCTAATTCATGCAAACTATTTGCCTTTACATCGCCTAAAACTTCATCATCTTTCGCTAAATCTAAGGCTTGTTCTAGATAGTATTTTGCTGTTTTATATTCACTCCGGCTGCCATAGGCAACTCCCAAATCATTCAAAACTCTGATCCGAGTTTTCAAATCCCCTTCAGTTTCCTCGCGCCCATTCGAGGGAGTATATTCAATCAATAACCGTTTTAATAAATCGATCCGTTCCTGCTTTTCCGGCAACTCACAATTGCTAATCCCTTTACTAGCATCCAGAGTTTGAGAAATCGCATCATCTCTAGTATTTGCAGGAGTTTTGAACACAAAAGTTCCCGAATTCCAGGCCCAGAAATCCGGCGCATAATTAGCAACTCGCGTAATTGCATAATCCGGCAAACAAAACAGCATGAGATGTGGCACCATAACCGGATAAGCATCTCGCACCCAATTAAAATCAACCAACATCGGTGGATATTCCCCCGTCATCCCGATCGCATTTTCGACTCCCCGCACCACGAAAATCAACTTTTTGTCTGGTTGAACCTTAACTGTTGGCAAAATCTTCAGAATTTCGTCCAGCAAAAAGCGCATCTCAGGATCGGGAAAATCCCAAATCTCAAACTGCATCTCTTGACAATCGGGATGGTTAATTAAAGCCTGAATAATCGCATCTCTATCCTTGGCAAAATTACTTTGGATAAATCCCAAATCAAAGGCATTGTCGGGAACAATATCGACAAACGTCAGCAATTGATCGAAAGATTCTTGATTGAGTTCAACAATCCTTTGTCGGTATATTTCAGGGATTTCCTTGAATTGATCTAAGGGCTTGTTGGAAAGCATAGCTTTGTTTTACGAGTGGGTTGACATAATTCCACCGACTACTCCCGTTGTATTCCAAGACGGAAAGATTGAATAATAAATTTTGTCCGATTTCTTCTTTAGCAATATCTTTGTCGATACAAACTTGCGCTAATATCGTATAATATTCTGGTGTAGGAGTAGACCTTTCAAAATCAAATTGCTGTTGATTTAAAGCGTAAGTTACATCTTCAGCCAAAACTTTATTGTGTTTGCGAGTAATGGCCGTGCGACAAGCCGATCGAGTTATCTGCATCAATTGTCGCACATGACCACCGCTAGCTTTTGCCAAATCTAGCAACTGTTGGCGATCGTCAAATACCGCACTAACATCAACTCGTTTCTCGATCAAACTGGCAACTCCATCTAATCTTTCCTGATTGCAATTTAAATCGCACTCACTGCGGTTAAACTCATAAATATTCACCATTGGCACGATGTTGGGATTGCTATCAAATAAATTGCTGACATTTTTATATGAATAAATTACCGAAATCGGCACTGTATAGATAATTGTACAGTCTAGTTCTTGCAGTTGAGGAGCATAATCAAAAAACAAATGATTGGCAACTCTTGGAGTAATGCGGTCTAAGTTATCAACAATCAGTAAAAATCCTTTTTGATAACGGCCTGGATATTTGCGTATCAGCTTGTCAAAAGCATCTTTTAACAACAGATTCATATCTGTTTGCAAGCGGGATAGATTGCGCTGAAGAGTTTCGCGAATAACTTGTTTGTGTTGACTAGAACCTCGGATTTGACCGATCAATTTTGCCATCAGCTTAGAAATGAAGGGAATTTCTCCTCCTGCACTTGCTTCAGTTTCGATGCTAACAGAAGATTGAACAGTTTCTTCTGTTTCTTTAGTGACTTCTTTAAACCACAATTCAAAACTATGTAATAGTTTTGGATCAAACTTCAATCCTAATTCAGTTAACTCATCAGCTACTTTTTTGATAACTAGCAAATATAAATCGGTATATTCAGCATCAAGAACATCTAGTTCCTGATCGAATTCTATATAAATCACCCGATATTCATTTTCCCATCGCGACTGAATGCGTTTTAATTCTGTACTTTTGCCGCATCCCCGATGTCCGGTAAACAAAATTGTGTTAAATTCTCCCGGTTCTTGAAGATCCAAATCCGTGCTAACATTTTCGATCGCGACTGTGTTGCGTACTGCGGACAAATCCACATAATATCGTGCAATATCATCGCCCATGAGAGGCTTGACATCGCAAGCGCGGTAAGCTTCTTTGAGTGTTTTGGCGCGGTTGGTGGGGAGTGAAGTCATCGGATTCTAGATTGTAGATTGTAGATGGAACCCACAGCTTATCGCGATCGCGGACGATCGGGATGTGGAGCTTTTTAACTCCTATGTTAACTCACATCTCGCACTATACTCAAGAACTGGCGATCGCTACCAACCGACCACAGAAACCGGGTTTATTCGCGAATCCACTTCCAAAAATGATTAATAACTAATAAATAAGCCGCCTAAAATTAGCCCGATCGCAATTAACGCCACCCAAATAAACCTATTATCTTTCGTATTAACCTGACTCAAATCTACAGGCTCTGGTACGGCGGGCTTGGGTTTAGCGTACTTGATATCAGCGTTCGGATTGGCTTGAAAACTGATTGATTGATTTTCATCTAAAGCTGCCAAATCCGGGATTTTCACCATCCATTCAGGAGGGATAGTGAGTTTGGGAGCTTCGAGAATGAACAGCAAGCGCTTTGCTTGCTGGCGGGTTTCTTGGCGGGGATGGCGGGTGAGCTTGCGGCAAAGCTCGATCGCCTTTTCTGTATTGCCAGAGGCTTCGTAGGCTGTCACTAGCCACATCTGCACCTCGCCGCCCAACCGGGAATTTCGATCGACTAAACCGGTAGCTGTTTCTAAACTCTGCACAGCTTGAGCATACCGGCCACTCTCAAAAGCTACTTGCCCAGCTTGGTACTCAGTTTGAACAATTTCTAACTTTTCTGAAGTCACAAGCACCCACCCAATTCACAAATATTAATTCCCTAATTCCCCAAACGCTAGAATTCGCTGTTGTGTTGCGACATACCCGACTCGTTGTCGCGTTTGGAACCCAGCAAGTCTAAATGGTCTACCTTAATTACCGGCTTCGAGCGATTTGAACCGGTATTGCGGTCTTGCCAGCGATCGAACTTCAAAGAGCCTGTTACGCCAATTAGAGAGCCTTTGCGAACGTAGTCAGCAGCAATCTGCGCTGTTTTGCCCCAGATTTCCAGATTGAACCAGTCTGGTTGATCGCTGTTCTTCGTTCTGCGGTTCACTGCCAGCGTCAAACTACACTTAACTGTACCCGACTCAAAATACTTTACGTCCGGGTCGCCGCCGACGCGGCCTACTAAAGTCACAACATTAAGACTCATAAACTTTTTTTGGAATGTGGTCGATCGGTGATGTAGTTAAACAGTCCACACGCGCATTAGCCTCCAAACTGAACTTGGAACAACGCTTGTGAGGCTTCATCCTGATTGTACACCCAGTTAGCAGAACATATTGATAGTGGATGATTGGCGAGTCTGCGCTCAACCTGAGCTCGACAATGTACATTTCTGACTAGACTCAGGATGAAAAACGTAATAGAATCCACCTCGGTTACACTTTTGTAACAACATTATTGCACACAATAGTATTTTAGTTTTTGGGGGGGGTACGAATCAGTGGGTCTTCTCAATCGATTTTCGTTATCTAGAGATATGGGTATCGACCTCGGTACTGCTAACACGCTCGTTTATGTATCGGGCAAAGGTATTGTTCTGCAGGAACCTTCTGTAGTGGCGATCGACCAAGATTTAAAAATACCGCTGGCTGTGGGAGAAGAAGCCAAAAAAATGCTCGGCCGCACGCCAGGGAACGTCATAGCACTGCGCCCGCTTCGCGACGGGGTAATTGCAGACTTCGATACGGCGGAACTAATGCTCAAGACTTTTATCCGCAGGGTTCACGAAGGCCGAAGCTTAGTTTCGCCGCGGATAATTATTGGCATTCCCAGCGGTGTCACCGGAGTCGAGAGGCGTGCTGTCATTGAGGCGGCGACTCAGGCCGGTGCTAGAGAAGTACGGTTAATTGATGAACCCATCGCTGCGGCGATCGGGGCTGGACTGCCTGTTGCTGAGGCGACTGGCAATATGATTATAGATATAGGCGGAGGTACTACGGAAGTTGCGGTTTTGAGTTTGCAAGGTACGGTGATCAGTGAGTCTGTGCGGGTAGCCGGCGACGAACTCAATGAGGCGATCGTCCAATACATGAAAAAAGTTCACAATTTGGTCATTGGCGAACGCACTGCTGAAGAAATTAAGATTCAGGTTGGTTCTGCATATCCAACTCCAGAGGATGACGATGTAATGATGGAAGTGCGGGGCTTGCACTTACTGTCTGGTTTGCCACGAACTGTTACTATCAAAGGCCCAGAAATTCGCGAAAGTATGTCGGAACCGCTTTCAGTAATTGTGGAAGCTGTCAAGCGTACTTTGGAACGCACCCCGCCGGAATTAGCAGCAGATATTATTGACAGGGGAATTATGCTGGCTGGTGGTGGCGCGTTGATGAAAGGTTTAGATACTCTGATCAGTCACGAAACAGGAATTGTCACTCACGTGGCAGCCGATCCGCTGTGCTGCGTGGTTTTGGGAACTGGTAGAGTATTGGAAAACAAACAATTGGAACGGGTTTTCAGCGGGCAGTCGTCGCGTAATATGTAGTTAACAAATTTGGGATTGTGGATTGAGAAATACGGCTGCAATCTCAAATCTAAAATCCTGACTTAACAATCTTAGATTAGTGAAATTATGCTAAAAAATACATTCCGAAAGTGGTGGGATCTGCGGCTGCAAATTGCTCTTTTAGGTTTAGCTGTAACTGCCGCTTGGGGAGTTCGACAAACACAAGGTGCGGCAGTATTTGAAGTTTACAATTGGGTGACTCGTCCGTTTCACGCCAACGGATCGGGGCAAGAGGAACTCATCTCGGCGCGAACTCAAGAATTGCAAGCGCAGGTATTAGAATTAGACAATCAAAATCAGAAGCTAAAAGAGCTTTTAGGTTACGTTTCGGCTAAGAAACCAGCAGGTATTGTAGCTCCTATTGTCGGTCGCAGCGCCGACCACTGGTGGCAGCAAGTAACCTTGGGGCGCGGCAGTAACGATGGCATCAAAACAGATTTTACTGTCATGGGCCCCGGCGGTTTAGTAGGCAGGGTTGTCAGCGTTACTCCTAATACTAGCTTGGTGCTGTTAGTCAGCGACGCTACGAGTCAATTGGGTGTGGGAATTACCCGCAGTCGCCACATGGGTTTTATGCGCGGGAAAGGTGGTAATCAGGCTGTGATGGAGTTTTTTGATAATGTTCCCAATGTCAAACCTGGGGATGTGGTTTCAACTTCTTCTTTCAGTCAGTTGTTCCCTCCTGGTTTGCCGGTGGGAAAAGTGGTTTCGGTGGATATGAATAAAACTCCGGCTCCAGAAGCTGTGGTTGAGTTCTCTGCACCCATGAATGCTCTGGAGTGGGCGGTGGTTTACCCGCACTCTAAGCAAGCCGAACCGAAGGATTCGCAGAGTCAATCTTCAGCAGCATCTGAGGGAGTACAGCAACAATGAAAGCTTTATCTCGGATGTCTTCGCGATCGCGCCAATTTCTCAACTTCGCAGTTACATTTCTATCTGTGATGCTGTGCATACTGATATTGCCCACTCGGCTGCCGGGAATGGAATTGCTGGGAATTGGGCCTAACTGGCTGTTAATTTGGTTGGTAGCTTGGAGTATTAAGCGGAAACGTACAGTTTGGGGAGCTGCAAGCATGGGCTTGGTTTTGGGGTTTCTTCAAGATGCGATGACGGCTCCTCATCCCAGCCACGCTGTGAGTCTAGTTGTTGTAGGAGTCCTAACAGTTGTTTTGCAGAAAACCTGGTCGATTCCGGTAGATATTGTTGAGAGAGATCCGATTCCGATCGCGTTAATTGTGTTTGGGATGGCGGTGGTAGCGGAAACGGTGATGGGACTGCAATTTTTTTCTATGGGCGATCGGGCTTTATTGGAAATTTGGAGCTATCATCAGCGAGTGGCTTTGTGTTCTGCTATTCTGAGCAGTCTTTGGGCTCCGGTGATTTATTTTCCGCTCAATCGCTTGTGGGAAATGACCAGGACTTTAGAAAAATCTTAGTCATTAGTCATTAGTCATTAGTCATCAGTCATTAGTCATTCGTTAACAGTCATTCATTAACAGTCAACAGTCATTCATTAACAGTCAACAGTCATTCGTTAACAGTCAACAGTCAACAGTCATCAGTTAACAGTCAACAGTTAACAGTCAACAGTCAACAGTCAACAGTCAACAGTCAACAGTCAACAGTCAACAGTTAACTGTAGTCATTCTACTATTAGTTGTTGGCCCGAACCTAATAAGTGATGAACGGCAATAATCAAATCGCTGAGAATGAAATTAGGCTGGTGCTTTTGGAGTTGATAGCGGCTGCGAATTCCGCAGGTAACGGCAATTGTAGGTATTCCTAATGCTTTTCCTGCGAGGATGTCTGCTTCTGTATCTCCGATCATCCAAGCCGAACCCAGCGATGACTCAAATTCTTCTGCCACTTCAGCCAACAATTCAGTTTTTAAGGCTGTATAGTTGTGATAGGCGGCATCCACCATCTGACTTCCGCGAATGCTGGTAAACAGTCTGGCTAAACCGTAATTTTGTAACAGTTGAACGGCTTGATTTCTCGGCCGCAGGGTGACTAAAATCAGACGCACGCCGCGGGAGTGCAGAAGTCCGATCGCCCATTGCACTCCCGGCTGGATGCGATCTAAGTGCAACAAGTCTGGTTGATTGACAAGCTGACTGACGCATCCAAGAAAAACGTGAATTTCTTCTCCCGACAAGCCGGAACTTTTGGCGATTTCAGCATCGGGCACTCGGTTTTGCTTCATCTGCCAAAACTGCTGTTTGCTGAGGATTTGAAGGTTGAGGTTGATTCCCCTAGCAAGATAAGCTGCTTGAGTATCGGCCAATCCCTGTTGATAGGTGGCATAGTAGCGATCGGACACATCGACTATGGGCCCGTCTAAATCGCAAAATACCGTCATCAGGGGGGACGACTCAGCCTCTGAGGGTAGCTTGTACTGAAGGTTTTCGGAGTCTTGGGAGACGGCAGTTAACATAAAACGTTAAGTAAATCAATGGAGCTATACATTTCTTGACTGTAGCAAAAAATGTATAAGTTATAATACATAAATTTTAATGCTTTTATTAAAAAAACCTATTAATTTTTTGAGGATGGGGCTCAATAAGGGCGATCGAGCCTGCGCGTGGATAAATTCAAGGGAAAAAGTGATTTTTGTGGCTGTTGATATGTACTTTAGCCATTAAAGTTTAGAATTAAGTTTTTAGTCTTTTGTAATTTACCCATGCTCAAACAAAGCGATTTTGTTAGGAATTCGGACACTAATCGAGTAGAGGTGCTGTCCGAAGCACTGCCTTACATTCAACACTTTGCCGGTCGCACAATTGTGGTCAAATATGGCGGTGCTGCGATGAAAGATAGCAATCTCAAAGACAAGGTGGTTCGGGATATTGTGCTGCTAGCTTGCGTGGGGATGCGTCCGGTTGTGGTTCACGGTGGCGGCCCGGAAATTAATATTTGGCTCGAGAAATTGGGAATTGAGCCGCAATTCAAGGATGGTTTGCGGGTGACTGATGCGGCGACGATGGAAGTTGTAGAAATGGTTTTGGTGGGTAAAGTAAATAAGGAAATTGTTTCGTTAATCAACCAAGCTGGCGGCAAAGCAGTGGGATTGTGCGGCAAGGATGCCAATCTGATTCAAGCTCGTCCAGATGGCAGGGAAGGAATTGGATTTGTTGGTGAAGTCAGCGGCGTGAAAATCCAGATTTTGGAGTCTTTGGTGAACAGCGGCTATATTCCGGTGGTGTCGAGCGTGGCAGCCGATGAAAACGGTCAATCTTACAACATTAATGCTGACACGGTGGCTGGGGAAATTGCGGCTGGTTTGGGAGCGGAAAAGTTGATTTTGATGACTGATACTGCGGGAATTTTAGAGGATTATCACAAGCCGGATAGTCTGATTGCTAAGTTAGATATTCAAGAAGCAAGAGAGTTGGTTGAGTCGGGAGTTGTTTCTGGGGGGATGATTCCGAAAGTTAATTGTTGTGTGCGGAGTTTGGCTCAGGGTGTGAAGGGTGCTCACATTATTGACGGTCGAATTCCTCATGCTTTGCTGCAAGAAATATTTACGGATGCGGGGATTGGGTCGATGATTGTTGCTTCTGAGTTTAGCAGCGCGAACTTAAGGCCTAAGTAATGCCTATATCCTAGCGTGGGGAGGGCGGGTGCGTGAAATGGGTAAACTCGCTGCGATCGCGTATATCCTAACTAAACCTGCCCCTACCAACCTTGAGAAGGTACTTTTGGGAAATTACTTCAACTAATTCTAACCGTTGTTGAATTTCAGCTTTTCTTAAACTATGAGCAAACACTTTAGAGTTTTGGATTCTGTTGCGATTCTTAAGCCGATTTCAAATACGCGATTAGCGCTAGTGGAACCAGAATACGCCTTTATTTCTAGTTTGCCAGTTGGACTTGTGGGAACTATTATTGAAGTGTATGATATGGGAAAGGAATGTCAGTATTTGGTGGAGTTTGCTGATAGTCAAGGGAGTGAATATGCTATGGCTATGTTGAAAGCTGATGAAATTTTAGTTCTGCAATATGAACTTGCAGTTGCTTAGTAATGTGAGGAGAAGAGAAGTTAGATAAGGGCGATTCCCTACGGGATAGCTTCGCACGCGCGTATTTGGGGAAGGAAAGGGCGATCGCCTTTTAGTTTTGTACTTAAATCGCGGCATCATTTAACGCAATACGGTTCAGTTAAGCTCGATCCCCCCTAGCGAGCGGGCGGGCACTCTTGGCACCGCCCCTACGAAGGGGGGGACAAGAACTTATTCAAAGTCAACCCCTACTCCCCTTCTTAAGGGGGATTTAGGGGGATCTCCGAGGAATAAATAGTTTTAACTGAACCTTATTGTCATTTAACGTGCAGTTTCAGCTTGAATTTCTCGAATAATATTTGATATTTCTTCGGCTGACTCCAGGTGTCTCGCCAAAACTTGAGCAGTTTTGTCCAGCAAGCGTTCCGAAAAAACTTTAGCTAAGTCTTCCCGTAAGCCTTGCCCTATATAAAACTTAAGCAATGCTTCTACAGACATATCTCGATTCGCCGCTATTTTCTGAAGTGATGCTAAAGTATCTATTGGAATGTTTAGCGAGACTATTTCCGCTGTACGAGGTCGCAATTGCAATTTTATTTCTTCTTCAGAATTGTTCATATAATTTCCTTTCAGTGCGGGTAGCAGGACGGGAAGAAATGATGCGTATTCGCAAGCTGCGTTCTACATAAACAACCAGTAATAGGCGTTGAGTGCGGGAGTAACCCAGGATAAAGTTACGCTGTTCGTCATTAGCCGTTGCATCTCCCTCCTGATAGAATGGATCGAAGAAAACTTCTGTGGCTTCTTCAAAGCTAACGCCATGCTTTTCTAGGTTAATCTGAAATTTGTTTGTGTCCCATTCAAACTCAACGCCTTGCAGTCTGTACACACTATCCATGCTTCGATATTAACATTATTTAAATAAGAGCGATCGCACTTTTTCAAAATCTGACAAATCGCGAGCATAATCAAGACAAGCATCTATCTGTTCTTTGAGTAGATCGGGAAACTCGTCGATAATTTGTTCGACAGTATTATTTGATGCTAAATAACCTAAAATCAGAGTAACGGGAATTCTAGTGGCTTTGATTCTTGGTTTACCTCGCAGTACGTCGGGGGTACTAACGATATGTTCTCTCCAGTTTACGGGGATAACTTGTCCTTTCTCATCTGACAACTTATATTTTAACTTAGGGATGGCGATCGCCCTTGGAGATTGGGGATAAGAGAGGGGCGATCGCAGAACCGATCGATGAGAAAGAGGAAAAGGCGAGCGCGCTGAATTTGTTGGTGTTAATATGAAAGAGGTTAAACATTACTGATTAAGAGCCTTTAACTAAGATGTCTAAGGAATCAGTCATCACAGAACATATCGAAATTACGCCTGGGGTACTTGGTGGTAAGCCACGCATTGCGGGCCATCGAATTGCTGTAGCACACATCGCCGAAATGTATCTGAAAATGGGAATTTCTGTAGAAGAAATCGCCGGCAAGTATGACTTACCACTTGCCTCAGTTCATGCTGCAATGACCTACTATTACGATCATCGAGAAGAAATTGATCGTCGCACGGCTGAAAGTCGAGCTATTGTGCAAGAATTAAAGCGCAATAGTCCACCATCTCCGTTACAAGAAAAATTGAGGGCAATTAGAGGTGAGTGAGCAAATTCGTTTTCATTTAGACGAACATATTGACTCTAACATTGCGCGCGGTTTGCGTCGTTACGGGATAGATGTTACAACAACAGTTGATGCAGGATTGCGTACTAAAAGCGATGAGTCACACCTGGCATTTATTCGGGAACAGCAGCGCGTGATAGTAACTCACGATGACGATTTTTTAATTATGGCAAGCGATACCACAGATTATCCGGGGATTGTCTATTGTCCTCCTAATTCTCGTTCTGTGGGCGAGATTATCCGTAGTTTGATTTTAATTTATGAAGTGTATGCGCCTGAAGAAATGATCGGGAGGATTGAATATATTTGACATCATTGTAAGGCGATCGCACTTTAGAAAAATAAGGACGATTCCCTACGGGATAGCTCCGCTTCACGCACTTTAAAAAAGCAACAATTGCGCTACACTCAAGACATTATGAGACTGCTTTGAGGTATTGCGTTACAGACTTCAAATCGATGTCATCGTTGTCAGTCAGTATTTTAAATAAATGACGCGGGATGCCCACTGCAATCAAAACTTCCAAATCGCGATCGAGCTTTGACGAGTCCTCATAAAGACTTGCCTGACTTACGCAAGCTAAACAGGCTTTTCATTCTCGCGTGAACTCAATGCGGAAAGCGATCGCCCATTGATAGAGTTTGAGTGCTACACTAAAATTACAGCATTGTTCGGTGGCAATTACGTGATACCCTACTTGCACGAAGAAAATATATGGTAACTACGCTCGAAATTGACAAAACTCTCCTTCAAGAAGCCCTTGATTTGAGTAACCATCCAACACCTACTACATTAATCGAAGCAGTTTTACGCGAGTACATTCAACGTCGCAAACAACTAAAAGTAATGGAATTGTTGGGTACTATTGACTACGATAATGAAAATTAGGTGATGTTAAAGTGTCATCAACAAAACCGAGTTTTAGGGTAAGTTATAATCAAGATCAATGTGTCCGGTTAATCTATCATGACTACACAATCTGCTTCGCGTTATGTCGCACGTCACCCTGAAATCTTGCAAGGGGAACCAATTATCGCAGGAACGAGAACTTCCGTTCGTGCGATCGTGGAATTGTGGCGTTTGGGTATCACTCCTGAAGAAATCCCGATGCACTTACCTCATCTGAAATTAGCTCAAATTTTTGACGCACTGAGCTTTTATTTGGATAATCAAGAAGAAATAAATACTTATATTGAGCGGAATAGAATTCCTGAAAAATTGATTCATCCTGCTGTAAAAGCTGCAATGAAAAAGCCGTGAAACTATTTGCAACTATTCATACAGATGAAGATGTTTCTAGGCTGGTAGCTACTTTGCTTCGGGCTAGGGGTTTTGATGTGACGACAACGAGCGAACAGGGAATGTTGAGTCAATTTGATACCCAACAATTGGCTTATGCTGCATCTGTTGAGCGATGTTTGCTGACTCATAATCGCGTGGATTTTGAGCGATTACACCTAGAATATATGACAGAAGGACGGGAACATTCTGGGATAATTGTGACTCCTCAAAAGAACGCCTATGAAATTGTCCAACGGGTTGCTATTCTATTAAATACGTTAACGGCTGATGAAATTGCCAATCAGCTTTTATATGTGTAAAGGGATAGCTTATCCAAAAATTAGTGCGATCGCCCTTTGGGATTCGGGATGGGAAAGGTGAGAGCCCTTTTGGTTATTTGGGGGAAAAGGGATCTCGCTATCAATTTTTATTCTCGAATGCGAATCCTGTAAACTTCAACCAGTAGTAATTTACCTCGATAATGCTCCTCACTATCGTGCAAAGATAAGTATTCTGTTAGCCTTGCCATCAACTGAGGAATAATTTCAGGGTGATTTCTCAGTTGAATAGAAATGATGCCTTGATATGAACTTGGCGGATAAGTCACAATATCTGAGAAGTCTCCATTCAGAGAAACAAGTATGGCATTTAATTCCTGAGCTTTGGCAATGACAATAGTATCTGGAGATTCAATTGGGATGTAATCTCCCAATACAAAAACTTCATGCTCGGTATCACGAAGTATTTGAATAATAGACTTAGGAACGCATTGATCGATGAACAATCTTAAACTCATTAGGCAACTGTTTCAAAATCCGACAAATCGCGAGCATAATCAAGACAAGCAGCTATCTGTTGTTTGGTGATATCTGGAAACTCGTCGATGATTTGTTCTACAGTGTTATTTGATGCTAAATATCCTAAAATCAGACCAACGGGAATTCTAGTCCCTTTGATTCTTGGTTTACCTCGCAGTACATCGGGGGTACTAACGATATGTTCTCTCCAGTTTACAGGCATAACTTGTCCTTTCTGAATCTGATAAGTTATATTATCTAATCTGACAAGTTATATTTTAACTTAAGGAAAGGCGATCGCCCTTTGGGATGCGGGACGGGAAAGGCGATCGCCCTTTTGGTTATTTGGGGGAAAAGGTCGATCGCACTTTCGGAAAATAAGGGCGATCGAGCTTTGACGAGTCTTCGTAGATGCCGACAAACTGACTAACGCAACCTAAAGATTCGTCTTAAGGCATTTTTTACCTGTCACTGAAGAGTCTGTACATCAGGATATGCCAGAATTTTTGCATCAGCAGTTAGTAAGGGACACCCGCAAATCCTCGCAGTTGCCACAATGATTTGATCTGCTGGATCGCGGTGAAAACCTGTGAGTTTAGTTGACTCGACAATGATGGGAATGGTGAGTTCGAGTAGCTGCACTCCGGGATAAGCCAAAGCTTGTTTTAACCACTCATCAACTGTAACTGACAAAGTAAGTCTTCCCATTTCTACTAATTTAGCAACCTCCCAACAATAAATGATGCTGATTCCTAAACCTTGAGATTGATATTGTTGTATCCAGTCCCGATGTTTCTGAGTCAGTCGTGTGTTATCGTCAACCCACCAAACCCATATATGAGTATCTAGTACAATCATTGTAGCGCTTCCCAATCTTCCAACGAAACCGCAGGTTCAAACGGCTCATCATAGCCAATGACAGTGCCTCGCAAAGGATATAGAAAAGTATTTTTCATGGTTTCATTTACCAAATTTAGATAGCTAATGAATTCTCGATATCCATCCAATTCTGTTTGTTCTTCGGAAGTTAGATTTGATGCTTGTTGTTGAGCTGTTAAAGTTTGAATTCGTTCCTGGGTTTGAATAGAAGCGCTAAATATTAAGAGTCCGTTGACCAACTCAATGCGGACAGAACCTTCGCTGGGCAAGCTGTTGGGTAAGTGAGGCAGCTGGATGGGCAAATTAGCAATCATGGCATTAATTGACTGTATTTGATGTTGATTTTTTAATTATACCGATCGCTCTGTTGAATTTGACAGTTGTTGCCATGCTGAAATTATAGGCCGATCGCACTTTGGGAAGAAAAGGGCGATCGAGCTTTGACAAGTCCTCATAGATGCCGACAAACTGGCTTACGCAAGCTAAAGATTCATCTTTCGGGTCATTGGTAGTAATGTCGGTAATTTCTTTGCTATACTTAAAGCATCGTCCGAAAGCGTTAAAAAGGAGCAAGAGTGTCAGCAAAAGATTACTATCATCCAGTTGTGAAACAGGCCCTTGTTAAAGCTGGCTGGAAAGTTACTCATGACCCGTTGTTATTGAAATGGGCTAAGCGAAAACTATTTGTAGATATCGGAGCATAAAAACTGATTTGCGCTGAAAATAATCAGTCTAAGATAGCTGTTGAAGTTAAAAGTTTTATCAGTGACTCTAAAATTTTAGATTTAGAGAAGGCTTTGGGACAATACATTCTTTATCAGAGAATTTTAGAACAAACTGAACCGGAAAGAACGCTCTATCTTGCCATACCTGCGATGTCTTTTGAGGAGCTTTTTATTGAAGATAAGTTTGCCGATCTTTTATTGGTCGATAATCATTTGAAGTTGATTGTTTTTAATCCACAAATGGAGGAGATTGTTAAATGGATACCCTAGTAGATTGCCGCCAGATTGTTAAAGGGATTCTCAATGAATACTCAGGGTTTTTTGCTTCTGAAATTGAGGTACAAAGTCAAGTAATTTTTGATTTAGAAAACGATCGGTATATGTTACTATCAATGGGATGGTTTCAGGGGAAAAGAATTCACGATTGTGTTATACACATGGATATTATCGACGGTCAAGTTTGGATTCAATCTAATAATACCGATCGCTCGATCGCTGAAGAATTAGTAGCAGCGGGCATTCCCCCTAAGTTAATTGTTTTAGGACTTCAACCGCCAGAAGTAAGAGCTTATACAGCTTATGGCGTACCAAATTCCATACAGTCTCAAGAATTATTGCAAGTGGGTTAAATTTGCAGGGGAAGAGCGATCGCCCTTTTGGTTATTTGGGGGAAAAGGGCGATCGCACTTTGGGAAAAAAGGGCGATCGCACTTTGGGAAAAAAGGGCGCTCGCCCTTTTAGTTATTTGGGGAAAAGGGCGAGCGCGCTTTGGGAAAATAAGGGCGATCGCTCTTTAATTCCAAATAAAGAACGATCGGCTGCACTCTGCCAGTTGCCCGTCGCTGTTAAGCTATAGCAAATTGAGTGATTTTTTTCTACCTCCGAGCAAAAGCAATGAATTGCGGGTTGGCATTAAAAACACTTAATTGAGTTTTTGTCATTGCAACTGTACCTCCCTCGTGCATCGGATCGGCAACGATGTATTTTCCATCGGAAGTTTTGCCGAGAATAGCATTCCAATGACCCCCCCAACCACTTCCGACTCTTGAGGGAAACTGCCCACGCCAAGCAGAAGTTAAAGTACCATAATTAATGACCGGCTTTCCAGCAGCTAGAGACCGATCTAAATTATCCCATCCGGTTAACTCTTCTGGTGTACCACCAGAGTTTCTGATGCCGTTTTTCACATTGTCAAACGATGTCCACACTGTGTCTTGATTGAGAACAGGGACTCCTTGACGAGTCCCATTAGAATAACCAAACATCAGATAACGTGCGTAGTCAATGCTAGTTTCGTCACTGATATTCGCCTGCTCCCTGCCAAACATTTGACGAATCATCGCTAAACTAGCCGGGCCACAGTTTGTACTGCTATACGGTCCAGAAGAGTTATAGGTTGGGTTCCAGTATTGAAGTTTAAAAAATGAGTTTGCTTGTTGTGTGCTGCTTACCAATGATGGTGAATTATTCAGTGTAAACGTCCCATTACCAGTATTCCACCAGTTAACATAACCCCGCTCAAAATTTTGTCGCCATCCATTAGGAACTTGAAATTCATTGCTGGTAGGTAAACCTAGCTGACTTTTTTCACCTCCCAAATTATTCAAGTAATAATTTCCCAGGCTGCCACGAGCCATATAGCTACCGGCACCTGAGTGGAAAATTGCCCCACCTTGAAAGTTTTGTCGCCATCCATTAGGAACTTGAAATTCTTCACTGGTAGGCAAGCCTAACTGACTATTTTGACCTCCTAAAGTATTCAGGTAATAACTGCCCAGGCTACCGCGAACTGAGAAAGTACCATTTGCTGAGTGAAAGATTGCACCGTTTTGAAAGTTTTGTCGCCATTTACCCGAAGAAAATTGGAATTCATTACCCGTAGCTCTACCCAACTGACTAGCTATAGCTGGATTTCTGTTGTAAAAATAGCCAATACTACCTTGGACAGGAAATGAACTCAACTGCTTCTCTACTAGATATTGATATCCGTCGATCGCAACAGTCCCACTATCGTCCTCACTCTTCAACCCCTGAAGCTCACCCTCACTCAACTCCTTCCCCTGAACAACCGCCGCAAAAATCGCCCCCTCATCTCCCGGTGAATCCGTAACATTCAACCGCGCATCAACAGAGTGTCCGATTTCTTCCAGCAACACATCCGCCACCGCCACCGGATTCGCCACATTCTGAGTCAAAAATTCCTTCGATAAATAAATCGTATCCGTCGCTGCTGCAAAAGCCCCATTCGCCCCGCCAATCTCAGCAGACGAGACAACCTTCACCGACGGGATCTCACTAAAATCTCCCTGAAACCATCCTTCAGCTAAGGCTTTCGCAGTCGCAGCATCCCAGTTTTCCCCAAAAGCCACATTCAGCTTAGCTGCGAAATCTGGATCGGCGACAAACTTACTCAAATCCTCATAAACCTCTGACATCGCCTGACCTGTTAGCAAATCGACAGAGCTATCCGGTAAACTGCTGTTGGAGTCCGTGCTCACTGCACTAGCCATCCGGGTTAGCAAATCGTCAGGCAAGATGATATTGTCATAGGCTTCTGGCGTTAAAGTCGGGAGATTAACTTCCTCACCAACACCCCCGGTTAGGACGCGGTTAGCATCTAGCTGCGGGATAATTGCCTTAGTCAGTTCTAGGCTGGCATTCCAAGGTGCGATCGCACTTTCGTTATTAAATTCAGGCGTGAAAAAATTAGACACGTTATTCCCTCGTGTTGATTAGAGACAAGTACATAGACTTGCCCTGTGTTTGCTTGGATTAAATAAACTGTTTGTTGTAAAAGCCGATCGGCCGATCGCCCTCATGAACCCTTAGCCCCGATGAACCGCAACAGTAGCGGTACTTCTAAAGCTCTATTTATCTATCAGGCTGAGTCCGCAAGTTTTATGCAAAATACTGCTTTTTTGTTACAAAACTTTACTTAGCGCCCTCTGACTTTTGCAAATACTAGCTTTGACGTTAGTTGAAGCGATCGCGACTCCCCGTCAATCTAAGTATTTACACTTATGTCTTTAGTCTTAGTATAATACTACACTAGCTACCGATACCAAGCAACTAACAAACGCTAGCAATTTCCGTTATGCTATCGTTAGCCACATCTCAACACACCCGACAATGGTACCAAAGGAAGACTTATTTGCCGAAGCCGCCAAACACTGGGACTTAGAAAGGCTTTACCAAGCTTTTGCAGAAGCTAAACGGCAAATCTCACCTCGATCGCGCAGGGGACTAACAGAAACAGAAAAACTCTACCTCCGAGGATTGCTTTCCGGTTGCAGTCCCGCCGAAATCGCCCGCCAACTGTTTCAGAGTTCCAAAAGTGCAGAGGTTTATTTATGTAAAACTTTATACCAATATGTTAAAAAACTCGCAGATGTACCTAACGAACCTGTAGGAAATTGGCGCAATATTTGCGATCGGCTACAGGAAGCCGGATATAAAACTCAGTCTTCTCCTGAATTTAAAATAAATAATTCTGTACCTACAGAAGCATTAGTAAAAATAGTTGGTATAGGTGTGATTGAGAAAAATACAATATCAATTGATATTAACATTCGACTAGAATTCCCCTCAACTTCAGAAACTGCAAAAACAGAAGATTTGGATAAAGACGGTTAGATGGGCGATCGCACTTGGGGACAGAAAGGGATCTCGCCCCTCCACAGAGAGGCAAAAATGTTAATAATCTTATAGCTGATAGTTTGAGAAAGAACTTTTTGATAAAATATCAAAATTAAAACTGCCTCACTCGCTTCGATCTTACCTAAAACAATCAAATCAGTCAAATTTATGTCTCGATTAAGTATCAGATCGAACAAAACAGCTCTGGGCTTTGTGCTGGGTTTATTAATTTTTGTCATTTTCATTCCCGGATGTTGGGCTTTAACAACTAATATTGCTCCCACACCAGTACGGCAAGTAGATAACAAAGTAGCTGTGCGGGCAGATGTACAAAATACGTCAAATTCTAGCTCTTCTTTAGGAATTGGGCTTAGTGGTATTGCTGACTACTCCACACAATTACCCTTTTTAGATGCTTTCAAATCTTCTAGAAAATGGATAACTCAATGCGTCAGCGGACAACCAAACTGTAAAGGTGAATGGGATACAGAGGAGTATAATCTTTTAAACCTTGATGAAAATGGGTGGGTGAAGTCTCTGCCATCGCCCGAAGATGCTCCTAAATATACTAGGGTAAGTACCCTATTACTTAGGGAAATCCCCAATCGCTATCCTTCAGGGCAATATATTGTTACTTATGAGGGTGAAGGTGCGATCGAATATAGCTTTGATGCCAAAAAAGATGAGGCTGCGTCGAAACCTGGGAGGGATATCATTAATGTAGATGCCACACAAGGCGGAGGCATCATGATTATAATTACCGCTACAGATCCCAAGAAAACAGGGAACTATATCCGCAATATTAAAGTTGTTCACTCCCAAGATGAACAGCTTTATCAAAGTGGTGAAATATTTAATCCCCTGTTTATAGACAAGATTAAAAAATTTAGAGTCTTGCGTTTTATGGACTGGATGGGGACAAACAGTTCTGAACAAAAAGAATGGTCAAACCGACCTAAACCAGAGAGTATATCCTATTCTTACAGAGGAAATGTTCCCATAGAAGTTATGGTGAATTTAGCTAAAAAAGTCCAAGCAGAACCCTGGTTTAATATGCCACATCAGGCTACGGATGAATATATGACTAACTTTGCTAAAATGGTCAAAGATAGTTTAGATCCCAAGCTGAAAGTTAATGTAGAGTATTCTAATGAGGTTTGGAATTGGTCATTTCCACAATCGCATTATGCTTTGAAACAAGGTAAAGCGAGGTGGGGAGATAAAGGCGATGCTTTTATGCAATGGCACGGAATGCGTAGTGCTCAAATGTGCGATATCTGGAAAGGCGTTTTTGGGGATCAAAAGAATCGAGTTGTCTGCGTGTTAGGAACTCAAAGAGCTTGGAGAGAGTTAGGAAATTATGCTTTAGATTGTCCCTCTTGGGTAGCTGAGGGCAATAAACCTTGTTATCAACACGGCATTGATGCCTATGCAATAGCTGGATATTTTAGTGGCAACTTGGGCGGTAAAGAAAGTGCCAGCACAGTAGAATCTTGGTTGAATGACGCAGATGGCGGATTTGGCAAAGCTTTTAAGCAATTAAAAGAGGGCGGGTTACTTGCTGGATTCAAAGATAGTTTGCCCGATGTAGATAATGATTTTAAGTATTACTTAGATCTGGCTCAAAAAAAAGGTCTCAAGTTATTTGTTTACGAGGGCGGTCAACATATTGTAGGTACGGGCGGAGTGGAGAATAACGAAAAACTGACCAAGTTTTTTATGGAATTAAATAGACGCCCAGAAATGTATGATATGTACACGCAATTACTGAATAGTTGGAAACAAGCTGGAGGCAGTCTTTTCATGCACTTTGTGGATGTGGGTAAATTTACTAAGTGGGGAAGTTGGGGGGCTTTGGAATATGTGGAACAAAAGGGTTCGCCTAAGTATGATGCTTTGATGGATTTTATTGATAAGAATCCTTGCTGGTGGGATGGGTGTGCTGTTGAGGGATGATCGGGAATTGGGTGCAATCAAGAATCGTTCGATCGCACTTCCTCAAACTCTTCAGCATCCCCCGGCAAACCCGAACCCTCGCTACTCCTCAACCTGGGGGATTCCCCATTACTAGCACCGGCACCGTAACCCCCAGAATATCTGTCCTCCAAACCCGAATCCCTCAGCGAAAGCGCACTTCTTTGACTCGGCGACAATCTATCTGTTGAACGGCGATTTGTCCCAGAAATCGGCGGCTTCCGAGTTAAAGTTTTCCAAGCAGCCTTAACCCCAGTCACCAGGCTGCGAGTAGTTACCTGCACATTTTGCGCCTGCTTTTTGGCGCTACCAATACTTCGATCGACCTGTTTGACAACCTCGCCCGCACTTTGTACTCCCTCGCTGACATCATCCGTCAACTCGCTAATTTCCAGCCCCGTCAACCGAATCGCCTCCAAAGTGGGCGGAAATTCGCGAGAAAGCGTGTCAGCGAGCTTTTCCACGCTGCGGGCCGCCCGGGCCAGGGCTTGCACCGCAGGTATTAAAGTCACTAAAACAGCAGTCAGGCTAACTGCCACTAGCAAAATCGAAAGTCCTAGCCAAAATATGGGATCACTCACTTGAATCTGGGATGGGGGGTTGAGAATTTCATGCCATTTAGCGGATGGGAGGCCGCGACGGGGGAGTCACTTCAGTTTCAGCTTCCGACAGGGTTTGGCGTTCCCGCTGAGTCGCTTCCAAACCTGCCGCGATCGCCTCTTTGAGTCTAATCAAAGTTTCGTCCCAATTTCGGATTGCAGTTTCAGAAAGTCGATCGGCCTGCAACTGCACGCTAGTCGATAAATCTTCCGCCAACTCCGGCAAAGCATCGGCCGATTTTTTCAATATCTGCCGCGTCTCCTTGCCCGGTCGCGGTGCCATCAGCAAGCCAGTCACGGCCCCGATCGCAGAACCCACAAGCAAACCGCCAATAAATAATCCTGAACGTTTAGTTGACATTTTTATAACTTCTCTCCATACACCAATTTTAGGGGCGTTTGCCCGATCGCAGCCCTTTACAAAGGTAGAAATATTGTTGAAAATCCTACGGAGTCAGCACGGGCGGCAGTGTTAGGATAGCTTACCTCAAAGGTCGATCGCGCCTGCGCCAAAGCATCCGTCCCAAACCCAGCAATCCCAAAAGTTGCTGAACCTGTTGCAGTTGCAATTCCAGTTGTTGATAGCGCAGTCGCAGTTGGCGGGCACCTTGCTGCCTGTTAGCAAAGAAATCCGGCGACGTGCTCAGGACATTGCTGCTACAGCGTTCGATTGCTGCGATCCGAATTTCAAAAAGTGCGATCGTCCGCCTGATTTTCCACACCTTCGCAGCGATATAAAAACAGACCAGAGATATCATTAAATTGATAATTACCACACCAGCCAGCATTATTTTACCTGCTTTCAACTAATCCCTTTGACCATCTGAATAACCTTTCAGTCGTCTTCAGACGACTTAAGCTTTGAGGCAGGGGTTTAAACCCCTGCCGGACTGCCGGACTATTGCAACAGCCCCAAAATACCCCTTGTAAAAGTTTTAAGCCTGAGACATAGCAGGCAAACAAACCTTAGTACCGCCCAAACCGCAATAACCGTTCGGGTTTTTAGCAAGATACTGCTGATGATAGCTTTCTGCGTAATAAAACTCAGGAGCCTCAATAATTTCAGTAGTAATCTTGCCGTAACCAGCCGGAGTCAAAGCCTGCTGGTAAGCATCTCGCGAAGCTTCAGCTAACTGCATTTGGCTAGCTGAATACGTGTAAATTCCCGATCGGTACTGAGTACCCGAATCATTGCCCTGACGCATTCCTTGAGTAGGATTGTGACTTTCCCAAAAAACTTTGAGCAGCGTTTCGTAACTAATTACTTTCGGATCGAACACAACCAGAACTACTTCATTATGTCCCGTCATCCCGCTGCAAACTTCGTTGTAAGTAGGATTCGGAGTAATCCCGGCCGCGTAGCCAACAGCCGTCGAAAAAACTCCATTTTGCTGCCAAAATTTGCGTTCCGCTCCCCAAAAACAGCCGAGGCCAAACAAGGCAGTCTCCATGCCGTTTGGAAAGGGAGGTTTGAGCGGATTGCCGTTAACAAAGTGAGTTGTCGGTACCGACATCGACTCTGCCCGTCCCGGTAATGCCTCTTGAGGAGAGGGCAGGCTTGACTTTTTGCCAAATCCAAATAGCACCATAAGTTTGTGAGGGGATCTCTGATAAACGTCTTTACCTTACTTAATAATATCAGATGTATACTGAAAATAGTGGCCATCTTAAAGGTAGAAGGTAAAAGCCAGAAGACAGATGTTTGTTACGGAAGATTTTTGGTGATACTGCTCACTGCCAAGGCAGTTGTGAATCACATTAGGCAGTGTTCTCTGTCACCAAAGCACACCTAAAATATCACATATTGTTGAGGTATAAATCACGCTGATTTTAGGCAAAACAGCCGATTATTAAAGGTATGGTGTTGTAGTAGTTATTCAATACCATTTATTGGGAGTGTGTAGAAATGGCCGCTAAACCTTGCAGTCAACCTTTAAAATCTAATCCGTTTATTACTTACCGCGACCCAATTACAGGCAAGTGGATTGTGGTAAATCAGACTTTGCCCCAAGCAGCAGAACAAGCACAGCTAGCAGCCGCTTGAGTTTTCCTATTAATTTTATACCTGAAAAATCAACTATAATTTCAGATTGCGTAGGGGCGGGTTTTACCAACCATCTATGTCGGAAACGAATAATCTGACAAACCCGCCCTCACAAGGCGAACAATCCAAATGTACATTTTTTCGATTCGTTCACAGACAGCGTTGATGTAGATTATTCGTTGTGTGGGGGCGGGTTTATCTAGATTGTTGGTAGTCATTAAATAGTCGTAAGGTTCTAAGGTTGCACCCTACATAAGTAGCACCATACTTTTAAACATTCCTCATCTCTGTTTGCAGTTCCAAATACCGATAGAGGCTCCAAGAACCCTGATTCAACTCGATCGGGCTGGTGCTCATGTGACCAGCGCACGCTCGGTAGTCTGATAACTTGATTCCGGTTTGTCAACCAGCCCATAGCCCCGAACAAGGCTTCCATTGAACGGCTTTGGCAATTTATCCAACAACAATTCCAGGGATAAGTGTTTCTGACACTTGTGGAATTGCATGAACGACTTAATCTTGTTCTGCAACAAATCACACCTGAACTGTCGCAGTTCGCTATCTTCTTACAATTTCATTTTTGAAGCTTTATTCTCTGCAGCTTCATATTAAATTGGTAAGCTGATACGCAGCTAGATTGTATAATATAAATATAAGATAAGCGATCATTAGTTATAATGTATGCCAGCAAAAA
>NZ_JAUBTS010000057.1:0-49191 GCF_036705105.1 Microcoleus sp. B9-D4 | reverse complement strand
ACCAAATAACGTACAGAAGTTGGGAAGTAACAACGAGTATTCTTTAGATGTTGTGCTCCCGTCATCAACTCTTGTGAGGTCAGGCGTTGAGCTTTGAGGTTCCTGTTTTTTGCGAGATTTCTTAGACCAGCAATTATTCGGATTTTGTGGGAGTTTTTTCACCGGCTTTATTTGAGGACGTGACGGAGTTTGTTGTACGCTTAAGCTATAAGATAAACGAGTCTCAATTTCGACAATAGAAATCACAGAAATTTCCAACCCCTGTTCCGATTTGCCAGCTAGACCCTTATAAAAATAAGCTTTGCCCTCAGTCTTTTTGCCACTTTTTCTTAAAAAAGAACAATCAATAACAGCAATGATTGTGTGTTCAGTATTTAAGGCAACACGCGAGAAAATATTGATTAAATTGTGGAAAGTTGAAGCTTTTGAGAAAGTGACGACGGTAGGTTTTTTCGCTCAAATAACTATAACGACTGAGATTCGTGAAGTTGATCTTGCCATAGGCTAGCAAAATAGTTGAGAATAAAGTGATTAAAAACTTCTTTTGGGGTTGACTAATCCCTGGCATTTGTTGTAAGATGGATTCCATAATTTTCATAGGGCAATCTGAAGAGCTTGTGTGTTTTTATAGCTTATTTTATAGCTTATTTTATAGCTTAACCTAAAAGAGCGCCTTTTTTTCTGTTCATTTTGGGTTCAGATTGCACTCACTTTTTTCGCTTCTGTGATTTATTGCGTAAGCGTTGCTTGCCGTAGGCGTCGCATCCCTCTTTAAAAACAGTCCGGAGTATTGTTGATCTGAGTATAAAATTAATAATTTTTCAGACTTAACAACGAACGAGATTTTTAACAGGAATTTCTAAGATTTACTCTGAACTATATTTAACGCAGTTTATAGGGTTAATTGTTTTACCTAAATTTTTTACTATGCTGGTGCGAAGTGAACCTTCACTTTTGACGGCTAGCCGTGTTATTTTACTTTAAATATTAATTATTTAAATTTGTATAGTTAATGCTTGTTTATTACAACAGCTAACAAACTCGATCGCAAGTCGAGTTAGATTAGCGATGGCTCAGTTTACCTGGGAATAAAAATAATATATAATCCGCCTACAGGGGAATAGTCCATAGTCAGACGATTTGAGATTCTAGATTTGAGAATCATACCAAATCCGCGTTAAAAATCTCCAATAGGACTCGGCGGTTAAAACCACTACTCTACAAACGAAGTCCACTCCAAGCGGACTAAATAATAAAGGGGTATAAATCCCGGATGGGGTATTACTCCCGTCAATCAGCCTGCAAAGGAATAAATCCGGGGGCTTTTGAGAAATGATGCGGAGCTTTTATGTATTTTAAAAATTTTACTAAAACGGCTAAGGCATCTGGGATGAGTCGGGTTATAATTTTTGACATTCCCTACCTAAAAATTTGGGAGCAAGCCAATCAAATCTTCGCAATCAGTTTTTATGACACCAGACATCTCCGCAGCCCAGCAGCAAAGAAATCACCGCATAATTGTCTTGGCCCTCATTTGTCTGACGCTGCTGGGACTCGCATTCCGCCTTTATTTGGCGTGGCACATCAACCAAACTCTCCCCGATACCCCCGCCCGTCTGAGGGGCGACGAACCGGGCTATGAGGGTTTGGCATACTGGTTGCTGAAGGGTCATTTTTTTGAGAAGCCGAACCGGACACCAATTTATCCATTTTTTGTGGCTGGATGCTATGCAATTTTTGGTCGTTCTCCCGCATCTGTAGTCTACGTACAAGCTTTTTTGGGGGCGACAATCATCCCGCTAACTTTTATCCTAGCACGGCGTTTTACTGGCGCTCAAAGTTCCTTAGTAGCGGCTGGATTAGTTGCGCTGCATCCCTCCCTCATTCATCATGTCAGGCTGCTGCAAACAGAGGTTTTATATACACCTTTAATACTTTTAACAGTGCTGGGCCTGTTGCGGGCATTGGAACAGCCGCAGTGGCAAAATTTTTCATTAGCAGGTGCGGTGCTGGCAATTACGAATCTTTGTCGGCCGACAGGGATGTTGCTTCCAGCACTTGTGCCACTATTGATGCCGCGTCAATGGCATTTTAAGCGCAAGATAGCTTTGTTTCTGGCTTATTTGGGCGCGATTATAATTATTACTGCACCTTGGACTTACCACAATTATCGAACGCACAAAACTTTTTTGCTTTACAGCGTTTCTACGGCGCTGCTGTGGCAAGGAAGTCCAGAGTTTTATCATTTGGCTTATGAAAAACTGCCAAAACGCCATATTGTTCAGATTTGGCAGGAAGAACTAAATCCGGCTCGGAATGGGGGACACAATGCTTTTACAATTGAGGGCGATCGCTATTTTACCAAACGGGCGATCGCTTCAATCCTCCGCGAGCCTGCTGTCTATCTCTGGTATTGTTTGCAAAAGGCAGTTTTTTTGTGGTTGGGAAACCCTATAAGTGACTGGCCTTATCACGATCTGTTGAATGTAAAGGCAATGCGGCTATTCTTTTCGCCCCAACGGATTGTCGGCATGTTAGCGTCGCGAAATTTGCCTGTATTTGCTGCTTTGGGCATGATAGTTTTGCGGCATCGCTGGCGGGAGTTTTTGCCACTGTTGCTAGTCTGTGCCTATTTTACTGTGATTCATGCGCTCACTTATGCAGAAGTTCGCTACAGTGAGCCGCTGCACCCGATTTTGGCGGTCGTAATTGCTACAGCGGCGGGGGAACTTCAGCGTCGCTTGAAGTCAATTAGTCAGTAGCTATTAGGCAGTTTGTCATGAGTTATTAACCCAGTGTTCTCAAAAACAATTATTCGGAATTTTACCATCGCCATTTTAATGGCTCTTGGCATAGGGTTGTTCAGCGTCACGACAACTTTTGCTCAAAACATCGAAACAATTAAAATTTCCGGTACTGCTGCGGGTGTTAGCACTCGCTACATCGGTGCAGTCGAGGGCAATATCAATTTCGACATCAAAGATTTGCAAGATTTGGGAATTAATACCTACGGCATTTACGGCGGGATGTCCCGGTGGGAACCCGAAGACGACGACGGTAAATACGGTTGGCCATCTATTGACGAAATTAAGACAAATCCAAATATAATTAATTGGGCGCATTGGGATCAGATTATGACTAATCCGCCCCTGGGTAGCGATTATTGGTGGTCGGGCTAACCCGGTACTGTTTGGCAAGGCAATGCCAGGACTATTTTTAATACTCTAAAACAAGCAAATATTCGCCCGGTTGTCAGTATTCGCAATGTTGATAATAGCTGGAATCCGAGTTGGGCGCTGCAACTGAATCCCCCGCGCACAGGAGAAGATTGGAACGAGTGGTGGGAACAGGTTTTTGCTACGGTTTATTGGCTGAATGTTCGCAATGATTACCGCGTTGATGATTGGGAAATTCACAACGAACCGGACAATCGCGATCAGGGTTGGGGCGGGACTAGGGCTGACTATTTTGAATTGGTTAAGGTGGCAAAAGAGGCGATCGACTTTGTTTATAAAACTTATTTGCCCGATCGCACTTACCGCATCCACGGCCCAAAAACCGTAGGCGGCAGCAATTGGCCGGCTAGTGCTTTGCAGGAAATACCGAATTATTTCGATACAGTCAATGTCCACAACTACGATGCAGATATTTCTAACTACACCCGCAAAGTGCGCGGCTGGATGAACGGTACTGTCCGCGCTAACTCGCAGCTTTGGGTAGGAGAATGGGGAACTTACGAAATTAGCTACGGCGATTTATCTTTAGCTTTAAATTTGATTAAGAATTTGATTCGAGGTTCCCAACCGGGGGATAATTATATTTACGGCAGTCACATATTCTGTTTGTACGACTGGGGAAAACCGGGACTGCCAGAAGGTTTGCTAGGGGACGGGGGAAAACGGCGCGCGGGCTACTATGCTTTGCGGATGGGAATTAGGGCTTTGCAGGGCGGGAGAGCTAGCTTTTTTCCTATCACTAACAGTTCGGATTTAATGGCAGTTGCAACTCTTGATGCTAGCAAGAATGTTTACTTGCTGGTTGTGAATGACCGACCCACATCTTACACTGTTAATGCTGATATTTCGGAGCTGATAAAAACTGGTAATGGCACGGTGCGGGAGTTCAGTTCTAAAAGAATGGATGAGGTTGTTGGTAGCTTAAGGCTCAAGGGCGGCAATGCGAGTTTTGCACTGGCAGGGAACAGCGCTATTCTCATCAAGTTCGATCGCCAGAATTGAAGCTCAAATCCTCTTGGTCATAATTGCGGTACGATAGAATTAGTTATGCTCAGAATTATTTATTTTCTGCCTGTTTGGCCCTGGAACCCTGGAACCCTTGAACCCTCGAACCCCTAATTGCATAGTTGCCATACCTAAGTCGTCCTGTTGTGATTCCCCTCCTGTCGCTGGTAAATTGGTAGCGTGCAGGTATCTTGCCTCAAACAGAATGCGAGCGAGAGTTCGGTTGAGGGCGAGAAAGTAGGGTGCAGTCTAGACAATCGCAGAAATTCTTGCTCGTAAACCCGCAGCAGTTATGCTAAGCGAGGAATTGCCCGCCAGCCTTCATGTCCGCCCTCTGGCAGATAGCATTGGTTCTGAAAGTCAGAAGCCGTCAATTATCAGGATATGGCACGGAATTAATTTTAAATGCCAAGATGCTGGAAGTATGGGTCAGTTTAATCGTACAGAAACTTTGAGGGCGCTGGGAAATCTCGCGGGTAAAGCCTCTCAATCAACCTGCTGCTCGCGATCCAACAAATATCACTTTTATGCCCCCTGATGTTTATTCCCTCCCTCAGTCAGGTCATCAACCGCAATCCCCTCACCGTCACCCCTGAGACGCCCGTAGAAAAGGCGATCGAGCTGATGAGTAGCACAGGAGCCAGTTACGTCCTCGTGGTAGAACCGCGCGGGAATTCTCAACTCGGAAATCCCACGAACGGGACTTCCCCACAATCGCGGGAACAGTCGGGTTTCTACAACGGCATACCGCGTGCGGTACACGCAGGAGGCAACGGGCGGCCTCTCAACGGCTCAAAAGCTCCCTATGCGGGCGGCCAGACAGTGCTGGGGATTTTTACAACGCGAGATGTCGTACAGCTAAATTCGATCGGCGCTGCTTTGAGCGGATTTGCGATCGAGCAAATCATGATCAGAACCGTAACTGTAGCCCGAGAATCGGAAATTCCCGACTTTTTTGCCTTAGCTAATCTGCTGGAGAAAAATCAGATCAGCCATTTGCCCGTCGTCAGCGAGGCTGAAGAACTTGTCGGTTTAATTAGCTCTCAAAGCTTGGTGCAAATGTTGCAGGGAATTGGGGAATCGACACCAAAAGCAATTAGCAGCGCTTCGCCACCTGCGGCTTTCGCGTTCCCTCCGCCCCTGCCAATTGTGCATCAGAAAGTAGAGCTACCTGCAAGTTTAATTAAACTTTATCAAATCCCTCAAATAGCAGCCTCACGAATAATTCACGCTCCTTCTAATTCTTCGGTTCGCTATTTGGCGCAACTGATGTTTAGACACAATGTTAGTTATGTATTAATCACTGAAACCCCCGATCAACACTCGACTGGTGCTGCTCATAATTCCAAATTTACAAATCCCAACATTCACAAACTGGTTGGGGTGGTAAGTTCGCGGGATATTGTGCAGTTACAGGCGCTGGGAAGAGACTCTAACAAAATTAAAGCGGGAGCAATTTGCAGCAGTTCGCCGCCACTGGTGCGATCGCACTCTAGCCTCGAAGCAGCCGTGGCGCTGCTGCAAAAACACTACTGCCAGTTGCCTTTATTAGTCATCAACGAAACAAATCACCCGATCGGGATTGTCAATCCTAAAACTATCCTTTTACAAGCGCTGGATTCAAAATCTCTGCATTCTGGCTTAATCGCTTTGCAGCGCCAGCTAGAATCTAGCAACGCTCAATACAAAAAACTCTCAGCAGAAATACAGCGGACAGCAGCAAATAGCCACGAGATGGCTGAAATTTCTCACCACAGTTTCGTAGAGCGGCAAAATCTCCCCCCTGCAGTCAACAATCAGGGGATTTGGGACTGGAATCTCGAAACAGATGAGTTTTTTTATTCGGCGCGGTGGCAAGAAATGCTGGGCTACCAAGAAGGGGAAATCTCGAATCGCCGATCAGAATGGTGGAGTCGCATCCACCGAGATGATATTGACTCGGTAAAGGCAGCTTTAGAAGAACACTTCGCCCAAAAGACACCGGATTTTGCAGCAGAATATCGGATGTACTGTAAAGACGGCAGCACTGTCTGGGTGCTGAACCGAGGTCAAGTTTTACGCAGCGCTACCGGCAAACCGCTGCGGGTAGTAGGAACTCATACAGATATTACTCCAAACAAGGAGTTTGAACTCAAAAACCGCGAGCAGGATCGAGAACAATTTCATCTATTTGACTCTTTGAAAGCAACAGTAATTTTCCACATAGATGCGGCGGGGGTTTGGAAATTTCTCAACCGCGCTTGGACGGAAATTACGAATTTTTCGGTTGCCGAAAGTTTGCAAACTAATTTTTTAGAGTGGGTGCATCCAGATGAGCGCGAGCAATGTGCAAATTTATTGGAGTCTTTGCTGTCCGGGAAGTCGGAATTTGAACGGCGAGAACTGCGATTTAAGTCCAAGTCTGGTTCGGAGAAAAACTCCTTGGGAATTCACAGTAATTCCGGCTTTGTTTCCGTGGAACTATTTGCCCAAGTCCGGCGGAATCCGCAAGGCGAAATAGCGGGAATTTTCGGGACTTTGCACGATGTCTGCAACCGCCTCGAAGGAGTTGAGGAACTCCGGGAAAGCGAGCGGGCAATTCGATCGCTCTACGAGGTAATGGTGAGCTCGGAAGGCTCTTTTGACGATCGAACGATGCGGTTGCTGGCAATGGGCTGTAGTCAGTTTGGGATGGATATCGGGCTGTTGGGCAGGGTTTTGGGCGATCGCTACGAAGTGATTGCGGCTTATGTACCGGAAGATTTTCCCTTTGGATTTGCTAAAGGAGACGGTTTTGCTTTGAGCAGAACCTTTGAGCGAGAGGTTTTGCGATCGAGCGAACCTATTTCTGTGGAATCAGCCGGCACTACTCAGTGGCGCAACCACCCCGCTTACAGCGTCCGCAAGTTGGAGGCTTTTGTCGGGACGAGGGTAATAGTGCAAGGGCGAGTTTATGGTACTTTGAGCTTTACTTCCCGCACCACTAAATCTCCTTTTAAACCGCTGAATTTTGAAATTTTAAAGTTGATGGGCAATTACATTGGCGCAGAAATTGCCCGCGAAGAGCGAGAGCGAACTTTGCAACGTCAGTACCAGCGCGTTTTACTACTCAAACAAATTACTCAAAAAGTGCGATCGACCTTAGACACTCAAGAAATTTTTCAAACTACCGCCACCCAAATCGGCCGCGTATTTGGTGTCAATCGCTGTACAATTCATACCTATCTTTCCGAACCTTATCCCCACCTTCCTTGCGTCGCAGAATACTTAGAACCCGGTCACGAATCGGCTTTAGATTTAGAACTTTCTGTCACTTATAACCCCTACACAGAAAAACTCCTCGCGGAAGATATAGCCCTGGCATCTCCCGATGTGTTTGCCGATCCTTTGCTGGAATCTTCGGGACCGATGTGCCGCCGCATCGGATTAAAATCTATGTTGGCTGTTCGCACTTCCTATCAAGGAGAACCGAATGGAATTATTACTTTGCACCAGTGCGATGCAACTCGCCAGTGGAATCCCGACGAAATTGAACTGTTAGAAGATGTTGCCGCTCAAGTTGGCATTACCTTAGCTCAAGCACAACTTTTAGAAACCGAAGTTCAGCGACAGCGACAGTTAGCAGAGCAAAATGAAGCTTTGGATCAAGCGCGACAAGCGGCGGAAGTTGCTAATAGAGCTAAGAGCGAATTTTTAGCGACTATGAGTCACGAAATTCGCACTCCGATGAATGCGGTCATCGGGATGACGGGCTTGCTGCTGGATATGGAACTAACTCCTGAACAGCGGGATTTTGTGGAGACAATTCGTACCAGCGGCGATGCTTTACTGACTATTATTAACGATATTCTCGACTTTTCTAAGATTGAATCTGGAAAATTGGATTTGGAACGCAGCCCCTTCGAGCTGCAAAACTGTATAGAAGAATCTCTGGAATTACTGGCTCCGAGAGCCTCAGAAAAAGGTTTAGAGCTGGCTTACTTTATTGATGATTCTGTTCCGAAAAACATTTTAGGAGATGTCACGAGGCTGCGCCAAATTTTGGTAAATCTGCTGGGTAATGCAGTGAAGTTTACAGAATCTGGAGAAATTGTGGTGTGCTGTACGGCTAGGCAAATTGAACAGGTAGCTGCTAAGAGTTCGCCGGAAAAAATTAATATTCTAGAGCCACAACCCCTAGCAATTAACCAGGGAGAGTTGGCACGTAGCAAACAATACGAGATTCAATTTGCTGTCCAAGATACGGGAATTGGTATTCCGCCAGACCGGATGGATCGCCTGTTTAAAGCTTTTTCGCAGGTGGATGCTTCGACAACGCGACATTACGGCGGGACGGGTTTGGGACTGGCTATCAGCCAGCGTTTGAGCGATATGATGGGCGGTACAATGTGGGTTGTCAGCCAGGTTGATCCCCGAAGTTCTAAGTCTCAACCGGGAGTTTCTGCGATCGGACAAAGTATCGCTGGAAGGTCGCCTGCAGAATTTACTCCGCCGTCGATATCGGGTTCGGGTTCGATTTTTTATTTCACGGTGACTGCTGAAGCGAATGACATCCGGGCTGAGGAAAAAAGACCCGAATTTGCCGCTGGTAAGCGCTTGTTAATTGTTGAGCATCATGCCATTAATCGGCAAGTTTTGATCCGTCAGGCAGAGTCTTGGGGAATGATACCCGTGGCTGTAACTTCGGGTGCTGAGGCTTTGGAAATCATCAAAGGAAACTCGCCGATCGATTTAGCTATTTTGGCGATGAATCTACCAGATATCGACGGTGTGGCTTTGGCTGTGGAGATTCGGAAATTTGAGCTGAGCAATTTGTCGGGCGACGAGGGTCTAAATCCCCATGTCATCAACGTTAAAAACTCTCGCAAAATAGCACTACCTTTGGTGCTGTTTACTTATTTAAGTAAGGCGGAAGTTTGGAAAAAACTTGAAACTACAGAAGTACATTTTTCGGCTTTTTTAACTAAGCCTTTAAAACAGTCCCAGTTTTATAATGTGTTGCTGCAAGTTTTTGGATATGTTACTGGCAGAAGCGGCAGGGGAGAACTTTCAAATGTGGTGACTTTGACTTCGGGATTGAAGTATTTTGAAAATTCTCAAGAACAGCACCGCGTGCAGCGGACGCCTGCTGTTTTGAGGCAGGTTGCGACGAATTCTGCCGGACAGGATGCAGCTAATTCTAGTCAGATTCGGATTTTGCTGGCTGAGGACAATGTGGTGAATCAAAAAGTCGCTACGCATTTACTCGACAGGATAGGATACCGGGCTGATATTGCGGCTAATGGGTTGGAGGTTTTGGAGGCGTGCAAGCGGCAATCTTACGATGTTGTGCTGATGGATGTGCAGATGCCGAACATGGATGGGTTGGAAGCGACGCGCCGCATTTGTCAGGAATGGCCTGCTAACAAGAAGCCGAGAATTATTGCGATGACTGCTAATGCGATGCAGGGCGATCGCGAAAAGTGTCTGGAAGCAGGTATGGACGATTATATTACTAAGCCGGTACGCCGGGAAGAGTTGGCGATCGCCTTGAGCAAGTGCTCACCTCTGAATCGGGATGAATTGGATGCGGTTACTGAGGAAAAAAATCAAGATATTTCTGATGACATTGACAGTGATACTGCGGGTTCTTCGAGCGTTCCACCGGGAGCAGATTCGCCGATTGATTTTCATATTTTGCAAAATCTCCGTGAGCTAGACGATGATGAAGACCCCGATTTTTTGGGGGAGCTGATTAAGATATATTTGGTAGACGCACCGCAGCATTTAGAAACTATTAAGGAGGCTATTTTTCTTGGCGATGCTGATAGTTTGAAGCTGGCTTCTCACACGCTGAAGTCGAGCAGCGCCAATTTAGGAGCGGTGTCTTTTTCTGCTGTTTGCAAGGAGTTAGAATATATGGGTCGCTTGGCGGTTGAGTCGGGAGGGGAACAGGTTTTTGATGTGAGTACGGCGCGCGATCGCCTGTTGGAAGCCCAAGCGGAGTGGGAAAAGGTGCGGGCGGCTTTTGAGACGGAATTGGAAACGGGGAAGTTGCGATCGCAAATAGGGTAATTTGTTATTTGTTATTTTTTATTTGTTGGTTGTTATTGGTTATTTGTCAGTTTCAATTACCAATAACCAATAACCAATAACCAATGACTAATGCCCCATGCCCCATGCCCCATGCCCCATGCCCCATGCCCCATGCCCCATGCCCCATGCCCATATTTAACTTTCACCTAAATAGGCTTTGCGAACAGTTTCATTTGACTGCAAATCACTAGCAGTACCAGCGACTACAACCTGACCGGTTTGGATGACATAGCCGCGGTGGGCTACACTTAAAGCCATGCGGGCGTTTTGTTCCACCAGTAAAATAGTTGTTCCTTCAGCATTAATATCGCGGACGATCGCAAAAATTTGACTGACTAACATCGGTGCCAATCCCATACTCGGCTCGTCCAATAATAACAAGCGGGGGCGCGACATCAAAGCCCGGGCGATCGCCAACATTTGCTGTTCGCCGCCGCTGAGAGTTCCCCCTTTTTGACTAATTCTTTCTCGCAAACGAGGAAATAAATTTAATGCTTTTTCCATATCCGACTTGATACCGAGAGTATCGTTGCGGAGATAAGCACCCATTTCTAGGTTTTCTTGAACCGTCATGCGCGGAAAAATCAACCGCCCTTCGGGACTTTGAGAAATCCCCAAACGGACGATCGCCTCTGTAGATAGTGCTTCTAAAGGCTTTCCCTCAAATAATACAGTGCCTTGGCGCGGGCGCAACAGTCCTTGAATCGTGCGGAGAGTTGTAGTTTTCCCCGCCCCGTTGCTGCCGATTAATGTCACAACTTCTCCCTGCGAGACTGTTAGCGATACTCCTTTGAGAGCGTGGATATTTCCGTAGTAGGTGTGAATGTCTTTAATTTCTAGCATGATTACTTTTTAGAATATATTGTCTGAAAGTTACATCAAAAGTGGAGGAACGATCCCAAACATCGATCGAGTAGTATGGGCGGGGGCGGATTTATGAGATTGTCTCTTATGGCCAATAATTGGCAGGTTTACCCGCCCATACAAAATTTAACATCATACAAGTCCGAATCAAACGGAAATGATATCAGGTGCGCTGCAGCGAACCTTACCAATTACCCATTGCCATCTTCTTCTTTTCCCAAATATGCCTCAATTACGCGAGGATCTGCGCGAACTTCGGCCGGAGTTCCCTCAGCAATTTTAGTACCGTACTCCATAACACTGACGCGATCGCTAATTCCCATCACCACTTTCATATCATGTTCAATCAGCAAAATACTCAAATTCAACTCATCGCGAATTCTGTAAATAAAGCGAGTTAAATCAGCCGTTTCGTTCGGGTTCATCCCGGCAGTCGGTTCGTCCAAAAGCAACACTTTCGGATCGGAAGCCAATGCCCGCGCAATTTCCAATCTCCGCTGGTCGCCGTAGGAAAGGTTTTTTGCCAACTCCGGCGCTTTAGAAGCACCTAAACCGACAAAATCAAGCATAGTGAGCGCTTTTATTTTAGCTTCCCGCTCCTCCAGATTCGCAGCGGGAGGGCGGAGGATTGCACCCAACAAACCTGTTTTCAATCGGCAGTGTCTACCTACTAAAACATTATCCAGGACAGTCATGTTGTTAAACAAGCGGATATTTTGAAAAGTTCTAGCAATGCCGAAAGTGGTCAGGCGATCCGGGGGTAAACCGGTAATATTTTTATTTTCAAGTATCAACTGCCCCCCACTCGGTTTATAAATGCCCGTAAGCATATTAAAAAAAGTAGTTTTGCCCGCACCGTTGGGGCCTATCAAACTGGCGATCGCTCCTTTTTTCAAAGTTAAACTAACCTGGTTGACCGCAGTCAAACCGCCGAATCGCATTGTAAGTTGCTGTGCTTCTAATAATGACATTTTGGTGGTGATTCCTAATATTGTTAAACAGTTATAGCTCGGATGCTATATAATACCAAATCCGCTCTGTTAAAGTGCGTCAGCGTGGCTGTTGTGGGATGCTCGTTACCACACGGAAAGATTTGGGGATCGGAATGCGTTACAGAAAGTCTTGGGCTAAGCTTCATGACTGCGTTTCGGTTTAAGGTTTCCCCTTGAGTGTAAAGACAAAAAGGGTGGAAAATTAAATTACACTGCTAGTTTTTCATGGGGATCGGCTACTCTAGTAAGAGGGAATGTAGAGGCCGGAACTATGATGAAGCTTGGTTTGCTGGTGCGATCGCGAAGCGTCTCCGCAGAAAAATCGCCAAACAACGACTTAGGAATCGGAAAAGTTACCGATCTATCCTACTCTACAGCAACAGTTGAATACTTCTGCTCAATTGGGCAACGCCTGGAAAAAACCTTACCCTTAACTTCGCTTGATAGAGTTCAACTCCCGCCTCAGACACGATGCTACATCCAGCCAGAAAGCCAGGATACATGGATAATTGGCCGCATTTTTGACTGGGACGAGGACAAACGTCAGTATCGAATCGATCTACCCGATAAAAAGATAGCATTAGTTGCTGAACAGGAAATTTACGTTCGTTGCAACCTACCCATCGATGACCCCATCGAAACTCTAGCGATGAAAGGGCAGGAAACGCCCTACTTTCACGATCGACGTTTAGCTTTTGTCGAGTGTCTCATCGAACAACGCGCCGTCAGTCGCGGGATGACAGGGCTGATTTCTGCCAATATTGACCTTTATCCCCATCAAGTTGAAGTTGTCCGCCGCGTACTCGAAGACCCCATTCAACGTTACCTCTTAGCTGATGAAGTTGGACTGGGAAAGACGATCGAAGCAGGTGCTATTCTTCGCCAGTATCTCCTCGATCGACCGCAGGGACGTGCAGTGGTGCTAGTACCGCAATACCTGCGGGAACAGTGGCTTCAAGAATTAGAACATAAATTCTATGTCTCTGACTTGGAAAATCGTGTCCAGGTACTTGCAGTAGAGGATGTCGATCGAGTCAGTCCGAATGCCGATTTGGGCTTCCTGATTTTAGATGAAGCACATCATATTGCAGCAATGGCGACCTCTTCAGATTCGATACAGTGCAGGCGTTTCCAGACTTGCAAACACCTCGCTCATAAAAGCGATCGCCTGCTTCTATTATCTGCAACTCCAGTTCTCAATCACGAGCAAGATTTCCTGGCGATGCTGCACCTACTCGATCCGATCACCTATCAACTTAACGATTTGGAAGGTTTTCGTGCGAGGGTGAAAAACCGCCAACAAATTGGTCGAGTTTTACTTTCATTTAAGGAGGGAGCAAATCCTTTTGTTCTTAAAACTAACCTCAATCAACTGCGAAATCTTTTTGCGGCAGATCCGTATCTGCTAAACCTCGCAGATGAGTTGCAAAATTGCTTGCAAACTAAAGAAACACCGGCCGCGCTTCGAGATCGAATTGTGCGATCGATTCGCACCCACATCAGCGACACCTATCGGTTACACCGTCGAATGCTCCGCAACCGTCGCGCTGCGGTGGAAGATGTAATTTTTGCCCGAAATGTGACACCAAAAGTAGAGTATGACTTAGATGAGCGATCGCCCGAAATTCACGAACTAATTGATGAATGGCGCACAGTCGCTCCTAACCAACAACAATATCAGCAAATTTTTCTACTTTTATTCCGTGCTAGCGGGACTTGGTTAGGGATTTTAGCGCAAGTGCTGGAAACCCGTTTAAGCGGCATCTCCCATTCTGCCTTGATTCAAGAATTTGGTGCTGATAATATCCGCATTCTGACAGAAACCCCTAAATTTTCTGGGGAAGAACAGATTTTGCAATTTTTACTAAGGATTATTCAGCAACCTTCAGAAGAAGGATCTCGCCTCGAATTACTCAATAGAGTTCTACTTTATCATCTGTCAGAATGTTTGAAACTTCAATCTTATCGCCGCAGCAACCTTGATAGATTGCTGGAACAGGTGCAGCAGCGAATTCGCCGCCCGATACCGGGAGATACCCTACCAAAAGTTATCATTTTCACCAGTTTTATTCAAACCGGTGCTGAGATTGTCCGGTGCTTATCAGGTACTTTCGGTAGCGGAACTGTAGCTAGCCATCAATTAGGGATGAAACGCTTTGATGTTGAAAAAAACCTCAATGGCTTTAAAAATGACCCCAATTGTTTTATCCTAGTGTGCGATTCCTCTGGTGAAGAAGGCCGCAACTTCCAATTTGTGAACTGGATGATTAATTTCGATCTTCCCTGGTCGCCAAATCGTTTAGAACAAAGGATTGGCAGGATCGATCGCATTGGTCGCCCTTTAAATGTTCAATTTACAGTATTCGCAGGCTCAGACTTAGAGGATAGCCCTCACGCTGCTTGGTATCAATTATTAAAAGACGGTTTCGGTATCCTTCATCAATCAATTGCAAGTCTTCAGTTTTATGTAGATGAAAAACTACCAGGACTGGTAACCACTCTGTTTCAATCTGGTGCTAGTGGACTATTGGAAATGATAGGGACTATCCAACAAGAAATTGCTGAAGAACAGGTAAAGATTAGCGAACAAAACGCTTTAGATGAAATAGATGCCCAAGATGAAAACGCTACCCAATATTTTCAAACTTTAGATGATTATGATGCTCGCCATCAGGAAATTAAACGAGCAACAGAAGACTGGATATGTCAAGCACTGCAATTCAAACAAATTGAGGATCAGAATTTAGCAAAAGTATGGCGTTATAAACCGACTACGCGCACTCTAATTCCCATCCACGATCTAAGAACTTGCTTTGCTGCTTGTGCACAACGCTCTGGTACTTATAACCGGAGAATATCAACTAAATATCCTGGTGTCAACCTCTACCGTATTGGGGAAGAATTTGTGGAAGCACTAGCATCTTATATCCATTGGGATGACAGGGGTCAAGCATTTGCTCTATGGCGGTGCGATCGCTCTTGGGATGCTGGAGAAGGGATGGAATGGTTCGGTTTTCGCTTTAATTATGTAGTCGAGGCTGATTTGGAATTAGCCCAGCAAGTTTCAACAGATTTTGAGCTGGAGCGAAGTAGATTTGTATCTGTGAAACGGCGCGCTGATGCGTTATTTCCTCCGATCGTAGAGACAATTTTTATTGATGCTCGCTACGAACCAATGAGCCTTGTTGAAGATGAAGCTGTTTTGAAGATTCTGCAAGGTTCGTACAAGGGTAAAAGTTCTCATCCCTGCCGAGATTATAATTTAGCAAAAAGTCGATTATCGGTTCTCAATGAGTTTGTTGATGAGAGTAAGTGGCGTGATTTGTGCAGTCAGGCGCGTGAGACCTCGGAAATACTGCTGCGCGATCGCACTTCTTTCATCGAACTCTGCGAACAGCGCGCCCGAATCGCCGACCAGAAACTAGGAAATAGACTAGACCAACTGCGGCTGCGCCTCAACCGACTGGCTGAAAGCCCACAAACTTCGCATTCTTTACTAGCCAAGGAAGTTAAGATAGAAACTGCGTTAAGTCAAGCTATGTTAGAAGGGATTCGCTATCCCCGAACCAAGCTTGATTCTGTAGGATTCATTGTAGTTTCTGGGCGACCTCCGGTTGAATCTCAGGAAGGGGGAGATGAGTGATGGCTGATTCTTTTCAAAAGCTCAGAGAAATTCTCCAAACAGGTAAGATTCCTGCCGATACAAGTCAGTTTTCAGAAGCCGGTTACAGGCGCTTGCTGGAAACTTTGGGTGCTGCGGGAACTTCTTATGCGCCGGGAATGGGAGATATTGCGGCTCTGATCCGTCAGGTTCTGCGGCGGGAATACGAGCAAAAGGGTGGGATACCCCCAACTTTGAAAGTACCTCGGACTTCTCTTTTTCCCGATCGCGAAATGTGGCAACAAAGCGGTATCGATATTTTGATCGAAGGTGCGGATTACTATCTGATTAGCGCTCATCCTTGGCTGCCTGATTGGCTAGATTTTTCCGCACAATATCCCCCAGACAAACCCGTATTTGATGATGAAATTCGCCGCAATTACGAGCCAGTAGACGGAGATCCGTTTCTGGAATTGGTGAATAGGCAGAAGTATCGGAGTGTAGGGCAACGTGAAGCAATTCGGGCTGTTTTGACGGCTGCTGACAATTCGACACTCGCCATTAACCTGCCTACTGGATCGGGGAAAAGCCTTTGCGCTCAACTGCCCGCGCTGGTGCGATCGCAAAATGCTGGTGTTAGTGTCATTGTTGTGCCAACTACAGCACTAGCCATTGACCAGGAACGAGCTTTAAAACCTTTTGTGAACCATGGCACTGCCTATTATGGCGACGAGTTTGGGCAAGGACAAGAGAGACGGCAGGAAATTCGCGATCGCATCCGCAACGGCACCCAGCGAATCGTTTTCACCTCACCCGAAAGCTTGATGAATTCTCTCGCACCTGCTCTTTACGAAGCCGCAAAATCAGAAATGCTGCGGTATTTCGTAATAGATGAAGCGCATATCGTCGAACAGTGGGGCGATGAATTCCGCCCCGCTTTTCAAGAACTCTCAGGTTTGCGAAGAGATTTGCTGCGCTGGACTTCTTTTACAACTTTATTGCTGACTGCAACCTTAACAGAATCCTGTTTAGATACCCTAGAAACTTTATTTGGTAAACCCGGCCCTTTTCAAGTGATATCTGCCGTACAGTTGCGACCGGAACCGTCTTATTGGTTTGCTTGGTGTCAAAGTGAAGAAATCAGGAAACAGCGATTAATTGAAGCAGTTTATCATCTTCCCCGCCCTCTGATTATTTACGCCACAACGCGCCAAGATGTGAATCGATGGAAACAGGAGTTATTGCTTGCTGGATTCAAACGGTGTGCGATGATGACCGGGGAATCCAGTTCAGAAGAACGCTCTCAACTGATTGAAAACTTGCGCGAGAGACGAGTTGATATAGTTGTTGCTACTTCTGCTTTCGGCTTGGGTGTGGATCAGTCAGATATTCGAGCCGTGCTTCATGTCTGCATCCCAGAAACTATCGATCGTTTCTATCAAGAAGTGGGTCGAGGAGGTCGAGACGGCAAAGCAGCAATCTCGCTCACCTTACATACCACTCAAGACTTAGACATTGCAAAATCGCTTAATGACAAATCTGCAATTACGATCGATCGGGGTTTGGAGCGGTGGCAACATCTTTTTTCAAAGAAAACAATTCTTCCCGATGGGCGGTTTCGCGTTCCCGTCAATATTCCTCCATCTTATAAACCAGCAGATATTGACATGAACAGCGAACAGAATCAGGCTTGGAACATCCGCACTTTAACGCTGATGAGTCGATCGGGTTTAATCGATATTGATGCCGAGGAACCGCCGCGAAGAAGAAATTTTAAATCGGAAGCAGCTTATAACGAAGCTTGGGAACTGCACAGAGAGTCCCGGTTCATCCGCATCCGAGATGAATCGCATCTGAATCGTCAAACTTGGCAACATAAAGTAGAGCCAATTCGCCAACAGCGCCAAAACTGGAGCTATAAAAACCTGCAATTGATGCGCGAGGTTTTGCGGCCGAAACGCTGTATTTCAGAAATCTTTGCTGAAGCTTACACTATTCCCGCCCGTGCAGTGCTAGAACCGAGAAAACAGGTGATAGTTTCTCGCGCTTGCGGTGGATGTCCTGTTTGCAGAAAAAACAGGGAACCAGAGTTTTCGGGAATTATACCCGCCCCATTACCTGTATGGCAAAAACCGATTTTTTTTGTAGGTCAAAAACTAAAATCATTGCTGGGAGAAGATAAGTTAATGCTCGTTTTCTATGAGCCTCTTGAATCTCAAAGCTGGCAACTCAAAAGCTCTAAATTTTTTAACTGGTTAATCGAGCAGGGAATTAATAATCTGGTGGTGACTGATGAATTTCAGAGTATATTGATAGCAGAAACAAATGGAATTGCCGATGCTTGTATATTTTTGTTTGGAAAATACGAACCCATGCTGATGCCGCGCATTCCCACCCTGATATTTCATCCGCCCGGAAAGGCTATCCCTCACAACTATTTGTCACTCAACAGAACTTCTGACGCGCCGTTGATTATCATGCTTCCTGTAGATACACCCGAGCCCAGTCGCAATGACCGCAACCTGATTGATATTTTTCCTGGGAAACTTTGTATGTTTGACCAGTTTTGCAGGGAGGTTAATTTATGAGCGTCTTAAAAACAGGTAGAGCTACTCCTAGTCGAATGCGAGGAATATTTAGATATTTACTTCAAGAACCTAAACAGCGTGCAAATAGAGAGAAACTTACTCGACTGCTCTCTCCTGAGAAATTATCGGAAGATAAAAATGAAAAATATCCAATGTTCAACGATTCCCTGAGAGAAAGCATAAAATGTGGCTTATTAATCGCAGACAATGATGATATTGCTATAAATTTTGAGCTCCCCGAAGCATCTCGACATCCTCACACAGGTGATAAATTGTTCCCCGATACGCTGGTACAGCTATTGTTTGCTTCTGATAACGAAGATGAAGAAGATTTAGGTCGGTTAATAGCATGGTATTTAGCACAGGATATTTATGATGCTCCCCGTACTTGCAAAGAAGTAGAACAGCTTGTCGTAGAGCAGGGAGTCGATCGGTCTTTAGATTTAAAAGCATCGAGCAATGCTTTGTTGGGTCAAGCCGAGGACTGGATGTGTTATTTAGGGTTTGCTTGGAGCCATGCTTCAGATTCAAACAAAAAACTTGTTGTGGCTGAGCCAACTGCTTATCTCAGACGAAATTTAAAGGATTTATTTCAAGGCGAAGCAAAAGCTAAACTTTCAATTCGAGATTTTATCGCTCGCCTAGCTAAAAAATGTCCTCTGTTTGAAACTGGAAAATTTAGAGAACAGGTTGAAGAAAAAATTGGTGGTCGCTTACCAAATCACTTATCAACTAGCACGGCTTTTGCTTTATTCCGCCTTCAAGATGATGGTTGCATCAAGTTGGTAAGGGAGTCGGATGCCGATCTATTCATCTTTCCAAGTGGAGACAAAGAAGCAGGATTTTCTCATATTATTTTGATGGGTTAGAACCATGACTTTTACAAAATTTGTTTGCTGGGATGTCGATCGCGTTCGCCGCGTAATGGGTGTGGAGGCTACGCAAACTCCAGATAGTATATTTCTGGCAACTCACCATCCAATTGCCATGTACCGCCAGGAACTTATCGATGCACCGTCGCGAGTTTCCTACAGTGAGGAACAATTTCTGAAAGACTTTCTCGCTGAACAAGATTTCGCTTTCGTGCCAGTTTTAGGCAGTTCTGGGACGGGAAAATCTCACCTGATTCGCTGGCTAGCTGCGAATATTGAATCGACCCAAAAGCGCCGAGTTTTGCTCATACCCAAAATTGGAACGAATCTCAAAGATATTCTCAGTTTAATATTAGAAGGGATGGCAGGAGCAACCTTCGATGAATACCGGCAGCGTTTAAATCGAGCTACTAGCACCTTGACTGAAGCACAAGCGCGGGAACAACTTCTGAATCAGCTTGCGGCTGCTGTTGGCCCAAATGGTCGGGGCGATCGCACAAAACTGTCGGACGTGGAAGATTACCTAGTTGGTGCTGTTGATTCTTTCCTATACGATCCATTTTTCCGAAAAGAATACTGGCTAAAGGATGGGGGTATTATCCATCAATTAGTTATCCACATTCTCGGACAGCGAGATACGGTAGAAGTTGTGGAAGAACGGAGGCATTTTTCGCTAAATGACTTGCCTCTCAATGTTTTAAACTTGCAAAAAGCTGGGCAGTCTGCGCGGGAATTTTATAGCTTACTCATCGGCGATGAGGATATTCAAAGGGCAACTGTAGATTGGTTGAACCGACATTTAGATGAAGCCATAGCTCAGGTTTTGAGCTTGGGGCGGGAAGATTTACAAAGATTGATGGGGGAAGTTCGCGAAACTTTAGCCCAACAAGGAATAGAGTTAATTTTGCTGATTGAAGATTTTGCTAAATTGCAAGGCATCGATCGCGAAGTTTTAGAAGCTGTTTTAGCCCGACCTCAACAAGCGGGTGGCAAACATTTGTGCGCGATCCGAACGGCGCTAGCTTGTACTACGGGCTATTTTGACAGTCTGAGGTTAGATACTGTAAAACAGCGGATTACTTTTAGCGTTAATCTTGACCTTGGCACGGTTGGCGAACAATCTTTAGTGAATTATGCAGATATCAAACAATTTGTGGGTCGATATCTCAACGCCGTGCGTTTGGAGGATAAAACAATTCAAAATTGGTGGGCTGACTCTCGCAATCGCGAAGGTGCGGATCGAGAATCTCTACCTACCGCTTGCAATGAATGCGAACACAAACTAGCTTGTCATGCGGGTTTTGCAGAAGCAGACGGTTTTGGTTTGTATCCTTTTACTTCAGAAGCCTTAGAACAAATGCTTTCTAGAGTCAATCCCGGCAATTTTAACCCTCGGATTTTGATTAAAGATGTTCTTAAGTGGACGCTAGAAAATTATGCTGCTGATATCGAGGGCGGAGAGTTTCCTGCTATTTCTGTTCGAGAACACTTTGGCAAAATGCGGCTGAGTGCAATTGTTCAGGGAGATATTCAAGCGAAAGATCCAGAAAATGGCGATCGCCGCCAGATTCTCCTAGATTTGTGGACGGATAGTAACGATCTTTGTGATTTGCACCCAGAAGTTCACTCTGCATTTGATATTCCGGCGCTGGGCGTGAAGGTTCAGCCCACACAAAAATCATCATCTGTTTCGGGTGCTAAAGAGTCTAGTTCTTCTGTTAGTAATTATCAAGTTGAGTCACAATCTCAAACTAAAAAAAATCTGACAGCATCCGGACAAGTTCCCGACAAGCTGAGTAGGCAAAAAGAAATTCTTGATAGGTGGAACAATCAAGAATTTCTCCCGCAAGATATCGCTGGGGAACTGAGGCCGTTGATTTACTCAGCTATCGGCGAGCGGATCGAATGGGATACGGAAATGCTGCTTAAGGGGGTTTTTGCTAGTAGTGGGACGACATATTTTAAAAGCAGAAATATTACTTTTTTTAGTCCAAAAGTGACGAGGGAGACGATTTCTGGAGTTAAACTATCTCTTCCTCTGAATCCTGATGATGCAGATGAGTTTCGGGAAACGGCGATCGCCTTCCAAGGTATGTTGCAATACAGCCATTACAAGCATTGGAAGTTCCCCGATGGATCTCGCTACTTTCGCACCTACGCCAAACAACTAGAAAAATGGAGTCAATATGTCCTAGAGCAAATTCGCCTGTATCCCCGCGAGTCTGGGGAACCCTGGAATCCTGTCCCTGCGGCAGTTGAGCTACTGGCGATCGCAGCAACAATGGCCGGACATCCTACAAATTCGATTGAAGATTTGATTAATAGTTTGTTTCTCGATTTAGAAGCAAAAGATTTAGAAAATCGTTCAGCTAACTGGAAAAAGCTATTTAATAGCTTACAAAACCACCGCGAGGGTTTACTAGAAATTGTAAAAAGTCGCACAGCTTGCACAAAAGGTAGCTCTCCGAGATTTCAAATTATTGATACTGTTCAAATTTTGGAACCTTTGAAACAGGTTAGCAAATCTTGGCAACCTCAAACTGAAATTCCGCCAGATGTTCGAGAAAAGTTTCCCGAAATTAATAAAGCGCGTCAAGCAGCAGATGAACTCCTAGAAAAAGCGATTCAGGAAGAGTGCGATCGCCAACTTGCTGTTTACAATTTTATCGTAGCTGAATTAGGGGAAGACATCAATAAAAAAGATGTTACCGATTTAGTAAAGCGGGCGATCGCTCGCTCGACACAAGCTGGTGTATTTCGAGGCAGAAAGAGTGTCGATGACCTAACATCTGTATTGGAACAGTTTAAACGAGTTGGGCTTTCTAGCTATTTAGAAACAATGAAGCGCGTGCAAACTGAGAAAGATAATCCCGATAGTAAACCGGGGAAGCTGCTTAAGTATCTCAGCGAAAATCATCAAAAAGCAATGACAGAGGCTTCCGAATTTGTCGGCAGCACTAACAATTTTCTTGATGCTTCTATAATCGAGGTGAATAACCGAATTGAAGATTTAGAAGTGTCTGGTGGTGCAACAGTAGAATCTTGCCATAGGGCTATTCAAGATGGATTGGCTAAACTGCGAAATCTAATTACTGAAATTAAAGAATAGATAATATGCTTCTCGAAAAATCCACTCAACTGATTGAGTTATCTCAAAAGAAAATTAATCGTCAGAGCGATGTAACCAATCTTCAAGGCTTTCAATCTCGACAAGAACAAATCAAGCAAGCTGTCGATGGAACTCTACCTCTCGTTCAATCTTTGAGAACTTTTCGTAAAAAAGAAATTGCCAATTTGGATTTAACTCAAAAGGCTGAGATTCTGCTGACATTTATTGCTAATGTTGAGTCAAAATTTAAAGAAGATCCTGAGTGGATTATAGATAATGAAAATTTCAACGAAAAAAATTTCACTTCTAGGATAAAACAATTGCAAAAAGCTCTGGAAGAGCAACTCAGTCAAGCTTGGCGGCGCTACCGAAATCAAAATAGGCCAAGCACTAATAATGAAATCCTAAATGTATTGGATAAAGTTTCGGCATTTAAGCCAACTGTCCAACGGATTAGAAGTTTAGATTTGCAAATTCTGGAATCAAACTCAATTCCCCAAAGCAGTGAGGATTTTGAAAGAGTCGATCGGCTAATTGAGCAATTAAAGCAGTGCTGGGAGGGCTTAAATTCTGATGAGGTTCCTGAAGCAGTGCTTCTTTTTCTGAGAGTGGCTGCTAATGAGGGTGCTACCTTCGGACTTTTAACGCCAGAGGTAAAAGATTGGTTGGCTAAAAATGACCTTATTGATTCTTTACGAATTCGCTTGACCTAATAAATGGTTTGCGATTGTCCAAGAAATCACTGACGCACCCTCCTGCATTTTCTAGCGTACAGACAAAGTGCGATCGTCTTTGCTGTGCTCTGCGGTGCGTCAGCAGCAAATTGTTTGAGTTGAGTCACATCTCTTGACTGACGCACCCTACTGCATTTTCTAACGTACAAACAAAATAGAATTTGAAAAGATTAGACTCTAGCGAACGGCGAGGGCGATATTGTGCGTGTAAATCGGCCGTCGAAAAGTTTTCAATAACTTTGAGATTCAGTTCGTCAGCCAAAGTTGCTATGTTTTCAAACCCAGTAATCCACGGTGCATACATACTTTCATATTTATCTATGTAATCATTGATATCTTGGTAGCCCGTCGTTCTCAAAATCACCTTGTCCGACATATAATCGAAGGACAATCGAAAATTATGAAAATTGTCGCGAATTTGTTCTAATACAAATATTACATCTTTTTTGTCAAGCAAGGTAGTGTTGCCTTCCCACAAAAAATATGTCGGTCGAGCGAAATCAAATTCACTCTGCTTCAGCAAGGAGATTAAACCGTCTTTTACGTAATCGCCGGGAATGTAGCGAACATTGGCAGTAACTTTGTTAGCTTTGAGAGTTTCTTCTTTTAATTGAAGAGTCGCGCGATCGTCTATTTCCAAATAAATCACTCCTTCTCCATTAATTCTAGCAGCGCGAGTATCCAAACCCGAACCTAAAATAACTACTTGCTTGCAACCTCCTAAAATTTGATTTGACAAAACATCATCAAAATATTTAGTCCGCAACTTAACCATTTCTTTAGCGGCGGGAGAGCTTTGAGCTATTTGGTTAGCTATTTTTTGTGTTTCCTCATTGAGCCATATTTTTACTACATGATCGGTATAGAGAGGAATGGCCTCTTCATTCTCTTCTGCTCTAAACTCCGCAACGATAAAAGCAGTACCAGTTACATTTTTCATGGCTAATCTTTCACCTTTACTAAGTAGTTGGTTACAAGTAAACATTAGATGGGGAGGGGGTTTTTAGATCCCTAATCTCCCTTGCATCCTAGATTCTTAGCTAAACCCGCCTACAAAATACTATGGTTTTTGCCCTTACCTACTTATTGACTTCTCGCATCTGCTAAAGACTCATTGCTCGCTTCAGCATCCGAATGCAGTTCAGCTTGGTGGATCTTATCAGGAATCAGCCCCTCCGGCCGCACGAGCATCATGACAACAAGAGTTAGGCCGAATAGAAATAAGCGCATTTGAATCGGGTCTAAACTGGTGGCCAGAAAGTCTCGCAACTGGGGAATTGCAATCCTGGGGAGTACAAAAGTATTCAGAAAACCCTTGAGGACTTGCGCTAATTGTGGCAGATAAAGCCGATCGGCAGACATGATAATGATAGCCCCCAAAATCACCCCCGTCATATTCCCCAAACCGCCTAAAATCACCATACACAGGATGATTACCGACACCGAGAAATCGAAAACGCTGGGAAAAATCGCGCTGATATAGGCGGCGTAAAATGCGCCGGCAAAGCCCGAAAACGTCGCTCCCATCGCAAAAGCCGAAAGTTTGGTTTTGACCAGGTTAATGCCCATCGCACTCGCCGCTAATTCATCTTCGCGCATGGCATTCCATGCCCTCCCCAAGCGGGAATCTCGCAGCCGCGAAATCATGAAGTAAGCAAAGACAACTAGCAGTAAAATTAGGTAGTACCAGGGAAAGTAGTTGCCGGTGCTGAAAGTGCCGACGATGGGGAGAGATGGACGCCCGATCGGGTTTATGCCCGCTTCGCCGCCGGTGAGGTTAAAAGGTCGATCGCACCCAACCAGACACAGCACCAACTCAGGTTTACCCAACAGGGAAGCAACAATCTTCGATACTGGTTCGTCAATCCGAATCGCCGTTAAATTCCTAAAGACAACCGGGATAATTTCGCCAAAACCGAGGGTAACAATCGCCAAATAATCGCCCTTGAGCCGCAGTGTCGGAATACCGAGGATTACGCCCGCGATCGCAGCTACACCGGCGGCGATCGGCAATACCACCCAAAAGTTCCAAGCAATATTTAATTGCCCAGAAGATAGCAAAGCCGTCGTGTAAGCGCCGATCGCAAAAAACGCCGCATATCCCAAATCCAACAAACCCGCAAAACCCACAGTAATATTCAAACCCAGCGCCAACATAATAAAGATTTGAATCTGTACTACAGTAGCAATCCAGCCAGTCTGAGCCTGAATGTCGATAAACGGAAACAGAATTAGAATAAAAGCTAATGTCACCAGAGTTGCCAGTCGCTGGCGTTCCCCCTGCAAACCCTGCAAAGCACCCATTAACGTAGCTGTCAAAATTGCGATCGTCAAACTGCAAATCCCGTACAGCAGCGTAGTCGGCAAAGCAACAGCAGATTGACCAGAAAAAGGTCTAATCAAAACCCCTTCTACCACACTCGCAATTAATAGCCAAACTCCCAATCCCAATCCCGCTAAACTGCCGATACTCGCACCCATTTTCGGGCTGTAAACCTTCTGATCCCGACAGCTCATAAAGCCCGCCGCCGTACCCATCAGCCAGCCGATTACGGTGCCACTCCAACCGCCAAATAACAAAACAGTCAAAGAGGCGATCGCCCCTAAAATACCGCTCGATTTGATCGCATTAATTATTTGTTTTGACATAGGAAGAAGTTATTAGTTATTAGTCATTAGTCATTAGTTATTAGTCAGCAGTCAGTAGTTAGATGCAAGAATGCGAGGAATCGCAGTTTTATAGATGCGACTGACACAGGCAGTGCCAATTTCTGCCTCAAGCAACTCGATCGACCGCTGGTTCGGGAAACTGCCGAGCGGGCTAGCTACAGTTTAGAGTCTTTTGAGAGCGATTGTTTCACCACAGCGATCAAAACTTCTAATATACTGGAACTGTTACCGGAACACACTTCAAACGGGCGATCGCGATATGGTACAAGCACCTCAAAAAACTATCACCCTCGACGAGTTTTTGCAACTCCCAGAAACCAAACCCGCTAGCGAATACATCAAAGGTGCGATCGTCCAAAAACCTATGCCCCAAGGAAAACACAGCAAACTACAAGGCAGACTCGTAACAGTCACCAACGACATCGCAGAGAAACCGCAAATTGCCCTAGCCCTACCAGAACTTCGCTGCACCTTTGGCGGACGTTCTATTGTCCCCGATGTCGCGATTTTTGTTTGGAATCGCATTCCGCTAGACGCTGACGGCGAAATTGCCAATACATTTAATGCTCACCCAGACTGGACAATAGAAATTTTGTCCCCAGCCCAAAGCCAAACCAAAGTTACAAACAATATTTTGCACTGTTTGAACGCCGGTTGCCAGATGGGTTGGTTGGTCGATCCCGATGAAAAAAACATTTTAGCCTATCCTGCAAGCCAGCAGCCGATTTCCTTGCAAGAACCAACAGATATACTTCCGATGCCCAATTTTATGCCGGAAATGCAGTTGACTTTAGGCGAAGTTTTTGGCTGGCTCAAACCAGGGAATATTTAAAACGTAAAACTAAAACGTAAAACGCGATCGCTTGGGGAGAATCTTTCAGATACATGATAAAACTGTTGACTCTTCCTATTTCTATATTGCACTTATAAATAGAAATTTTTAAGCACAACTCCATATCAGACAATTAAAACAAGAATTACGCAGGAGAGATCCTGCCACCTTTTGGGGGAGAAGGCTGTGAAGGCTCCCCCTCTTTGCTGGTTAGCGTACTCCACTTGACCAAGATATCTTCCAAGGTGTAAAGTTAGCTAGCTGCCCTTGTCTAGGTTCCACTAGCTTACTGCGTAGCTTTACAGGTCAGATGTTTTTTTATATCATCAGAGCCAACATGAAAATTCCAATTTATAGAAACACCTCTTATCTCCTGATATCAATTCTTCTAGTTGCAGCTATTTGGCGATTTCTTCATATCAATCAGCCATTTATTGATGGCTTTAGTTGGCGTCAGTCAAGTACAGCCATGATGGCCGAAAATTTCTATCGCAGAAATTGGAATATCTTCTACCCTGAAGTTAGCTGGGATGGGCCAGGACCTAGCTATAATGGACGGGAATTTCAAACAGTTACTTATATTACAGCCCTTCTCTATACTTTATTGGGACAGCATGATTGGGTGGGACGCAGCGTCGTTATCCTGTTTAGCTTGTGGGGAATATTTGCCTTCTATCAGTTAGTTTCTCGTATTTGGGATCGCGATCGCGCTCTTATGAGTGCCGCAATTCTCGCAATTTTTCCAGGCCATATATATGTGGATCGGTCTTTCCTTCCCGACCCGGCAATGGTGGCATTAGTTGTAACAAGTTTCTGGATGCTGATTGCCTACCTACAAACTGACCGCTGGTACTATTTATTGCTTGCCACCCTCTTTGCAACTTGGGGCTTTTTAACCAAACTACCAGGTTTAATCATTGGCATTCCGATGCTCTATACAATATGTGTTGTCCTGGGTCATCGAGGATTACTGCGCCCGAAGAAGCTGATAGTAATTGGAGTAGCTGCCATTTCCATCCTCCTGCCAGTAGCTGCCTATTATTTGTGGGCGAGGCATCTTGCTCTCACTTATCCGCCTTACCACTTTGCTGGCAGCGGGAACTGGCTCTGGGATCATGGGTTACAGGAATGGTTACAAAAGAAATATTTTATCCCTGAACTTTATCATCTTATTTCTCGGCGGATTTGGACATATCCCATCATGCTCCTTGTTGCTATTGGTTTATTCGTTCCTCCTCATTATAAAGTTCCTACCCAAGAATCAGAGCTGCAGCCAAGTAATGTAGCCACACGAGTACCAGGGATGTTTCATTGGTGGATACTTGCTTTTGCCATTTATTACTTCATTGGCGCTCAACAGCTCGTCACAAATTACTCTAATTTAAATATTGTTAACCCAGCCGCCGCCGCTCTAGCAGGAAATGGCCTGATAGCACTTGCTTCATTCGCCAAGCGAGCCGGAGGTTCATCTTCAGCATTAGCACTCATAACGGCAATACTACTAATCATTTCTGGAATTGGTTATAGACAGTTAAACGTATGGTGCTATTCTCCTGTGGCAAAAGATGGCTACGAACTAGGGATAGCTTTGCAGCAAATAACTCAACCAAGTGACCTTGTTGTTACTATAGCTAATCGTGGAGGTGGCGATCCTGTCGCTATCTATTATAGTCGCAGACGTGGCTGGGTTTTTCCTCCTGCTATTTATTGGGGTGCTCCTCCTTCGAGTCCTCAAGAGAGCATGAGAAAGAATAGTATTTATTGGAAATATCCCATAACAGATGATACTTTAATTGCCATCTTAGAAGATTTGATTACCAAGGGAGCAGATTGGATGGGAATTGTTAAATATGGCAATAATCAAATTGCAAAAGATAACCCTAAATTAGTTGCATACATTCAAAAAACATTGGAGATATATCAGGAAACACCCAACTGGGTTATTTATCGAATTCCTCCCAAAATTGAAACAACCAAGCGCTCGAACCAGGGTACTTTGGGGTCTTCTTTGTCCGAAGTAGATTATTGACATGGCATGAGTGAGTGAGTCACTGGACAATCCATATAAGCTGTTGTGCATTTAAACTGTGATAGAAGCATTACCCCTGAAGGGGTGGCAACAAGAGTCAAAACATTGATATAATCAATGACATAGCCCTCATACCCCTCTGAAAAAATCGTAGTTTATTGCGCCTAAGTCCGATTAATGAGCGTAATAATGTCTTGACTTCATTCCCAGCCAACTCCCTCCGCTTCACTGCACCCAACATTGACCCTATAATCCAATCCAAAAACTACTATGGCGACGTATCGATCGCCCGTATTCAGTTAACCTACCCACATATTTTTGAATTCCCATTGTCTTGATTTTTTGACCTTGAATCACAGCACTACTTTAAGCAATGGCTATCAATAATATCAAATTGCTGACGGGTTGACAACCCCGTCAGGGCGCGGCCGTTAAAAAATGGTGTAATTTGTGGTAAGTGACTCCGACGGCGTTTGCCACCATCTGCGAGAGGTTTTTTCGTTCCCTACCTCCCAATAATCCGCCTAAATAGTTCCTAAACTCCTGTTTTTGGGCTTGATGACCAAAGATATCATCAAATCTTTGACACCATTTATCACAGCAAGCGGGCATGGCGGTGGGGGTCGTCTCTTTCATTGCTCATTCTTTAACGTTATATGCTTGCTCTTCAAGCATTAGAACTCATTTAGCTCGTATTTTTTGTTTAAGTCCCGATAAGTATCTCTTGCCATGATTTAAACCCTGCAACTTCAAACCTTCTCCTGAACATTCTCGCCCAACAAACCCCCTGGCCGAAAAGCCAAAATCACTACCAAAACCCCAAACACCCAAGCATTTGTCCAGCGGCTCGACAAATACTGATCGCTCAAAGACGACAGCAACCCAATCAAAACCCCTCCTAACATCGCCCCAACAATATTGCCAATCCCCCCCAAAACCGCAGCCGTAAAAGCCCTCAAACCCGCCGTAAACCCCATCGTAAAAACAATAGTATTGTTGTACAGACCAACCAGAATCCCCGCCGAACCCGCCAAAGCTCCCCCAATCAAAAAAGTCAGAGCAATAATCTGATCCACATTAATTCCCATAATTTTAGCAGCATCGCGGCTTTGAGCCGTTGCCCGCATCGCCTTTCCGAGACGAGTGTACTGCACAAACACATGAAGCAAAACCATCAATACCACCGCCACTACCAACACAATTAAATCTTTTGTAGTAAATACTATACTCGTTTGAATTCCCAAAAACTTTAGAATATCAACTCGCGGCAACAAATCGGGAAAGCTTTTCGGAGCAGCAGAATTAGAACCCATCACCGGAATAAAAGCTTTCAATCCTCCCCAAAACAGCCCCATATTTTGGAAAATAAAAGAAACTCCAATCGCTGAAATTAAAGGAGCTAAACGGGGAGCATTTCGCAAAGGTCTATAAGCGTACTTTTCCACAACAATATTGAGTCCAGCACAAAACACCGAACATACAATTAAAGCAACTAACATCACCGGTATAGCAATACCTAAAGGTGCGCCATCTTGAATCCCAAAAGCCCCGAACACGGTTAAGGAAGCAAAAGCGCCCAACATATACAAATCGCCATGAGCAAAATTGATTAACTCAATAATGCCATAAACCATAGTGTAACCCAAAGCAATAATTGCAATCAGCGCCCCGTTGACAAGACCAACTAATAATTGTTGGATAAAAACTTCAGGATTGCTGACTATTTCCCCAAGGATTTTCGGTAAATCAAATCCTGCGATCGGGCCTAATAGCAAAACTATATAAACTACACCTAGATATAAGAGAATACTTTTCCAGTTTTTCATAATTATTCGTAATTGGGAATTGGAAATTGGGCATTAGGAACATTCATTCTACTCGTTTCTAGGCCGATATTAGAAACGCGGATTCGGAGGCTCTACCTCCAATTTTTCGGATCGGAAAGCCCAGCAGACCAAGAGTGACATTGGTTCCTAGGCTCTGCTTAGGAACCAGTTAAGATCACTACTGACAACAGTCAACTGACAACAGTCAACTGACAACAGTCAACTGACAACTGACAACTGACTAATTATTCCGTCTTGAGCGCATTCACGAACTCCCACTTGCCACCTTTAACAACATTTCCTGACATTGTAGTCAAGCTCGTGTCGCCGTTGGTGTCAAAACTCCAAGTGCCGAGTACCCCGTTAAAATCTTTAGTTGCCAACACAGCTTCGCGGATAGCAGCGCGGTCATTTTTGCAAACTTTATTAATTGCGCCGATCGCAACTTTAGCAGCTTCATAGGCGTAAGCTGCATAAGCTTCCGGTTCAGCATTATATTTTGCCTTGTAACTTTCGTACCACTTCGCACCCGCACCAGTCAATTCTTGAGGAGGCAACCCGCCAAAAGTAGCGTAAATTCCTTCCGCATCTTTGCCCGCCGCGTCAATTAAAGCTTGCTCTTTAATGCCGTCGGGCCCCATGAACTTAACTGCATCAGCCGCCATCCCAACATTTCTCATGTCTTTAATTATTTGTCCGGCATTGCTCTGAGTAGTGCCACCGAAGTAAATCAGGTCTGGATTTAAAGCTTTGATCTTATTCATTAACGCCTTATAGTCGCTAGCTTTAATATCAATTCCCTCTCTTCCGAGGACTTGAATTCCCAACTTTTTAGAAGTTGCTTCAAAAACGTCAGCGATGCCTTTGCCGTAGAGTTCTTGGTCGTCGAGAATGTAGACTTTTTGTACGCCTAAAGATTTCGCCCAGTTGCCAGCTACAGCCCCTTGAAGGTCGTCAGCGGGGACAACGCGGGTGAAATTACGAGTGCCAGCGGGATAATAAACGTTAGGCTCTTTGGCTTCGCCTTTTCCTGGTTTAGTCAGTCCCGGATAAGTGTTGGCCGGACTGATCATGACGATGTTAGCTTGGTTGAGCACAGGAATGGAAAGTTTGGCGGCACCGGAGTTATAGTGACCGATGACGGCAACTACCGAACCGTCAGCGACGGCTTTGTTGGAGTTGGACGTTACTTGGGCCGGGTCCCATTTGCCGGCCGCGGCGGTGGCGTCATCGAAAACTTCGTATTGGATTTGGATTTTGCCGTCGCAAGCTTTGGAGTTGGTTTCGGCGAGGGCTTGTTGGATGCCGTTGACCATTGTTTGAGCTTGACCCAAGGCGCTGCCTGTCATGGGCAGCATGGAGACAATTTTGACAGTATTTGGGTCTCCGGGGCTGCTGACTACGACGGGAGTGGCTGCGGGACTGGTTCCGGGGCTGCCTCCGGGAGTTGTGGCGGTGGGTGCTTGAGGATTTTGACAGCTAGCGCACAGAGAGGCTATTCCGGCGGCAAAAAGTAATTTCCGCAATCCTCCGACGCCGAGATTGTGTGTTGAGTTGATTTTTGGGGATGTGGCACTTTTGCCCCCTGATTTTTCTGAAAAGTTCATAGGTTGGTTGGTTTGTTGCTGGCGTTTTTGCATATTTTTCACTCTAGTCAGTATGTAGTCAAGAGTTAGCACAAGTTTAAAAAATTTGTGTCAACTCTCAAAGATACACTGCTGCCGCCAGAAGGTCGGGACTTGGGCCATATGTGATATCAATGTCGGCGATATCCAAAGTTTAGACTTGAAAAATGTCTTATTCGCCTGGTTCTGCTTGGTATTGTGCGATCGCAGTTTGGATTTCCTCGGCCGAGATGTTTGCTTGTTCTGATTTCGAGTAAATCAGGTGTAAAACAACCTGAGTCGGTGATTCAACTTGATAAATCAAACGATAGCCACCGCTCTTACCAACTTGGGCATCACTGTTTTTAGCCCGGACTTTGTAAACGGTGTATTGGGTGCCTGCAATCAGGTTTCCGATGAAGTTTCCTGGGATAATCTCATCGAGGACGGGCTGAACATAGGTTTGAATTTGGCGATACTTTTTAGCGAGTCCTTTGAGGCGACGTTTGAAAAGTGCCGTGAATTTGAGTTGGACTGGCATCTCAGACATTGATGCCGTCCCAGAGCTCCTCGATGGGGAAGGTTTGTCCCGCTTTGGCTTGGTGAAGCGAGGCTTTCAGGTCAGCGAGGATTTTGTCGTTGGAGTCCGTGTCTGAGTCAAAATCCGAGTCGAAGTCTGGGGCGAGCGCGGTCTGTGTCCGACTGGTCAAAAATTCCAGGAATGTCAGGGTTTGCTCTAAAAGCGATTCAGGAGTCCGTTCGATCGCTTCTAGAAGGCGTTGTTTTATCGGCGACATAAGATGACCTCTCAATCTAGCTCCTCTCATCTTATCAGTAAGTCTAGTAAATTTTGTTTGCATCGAAAACTTAAATGTGTCTGGGATGCTCAAGTGTGGTAAATTAGCGGCTGCTATAGCAATGCTTGGATTCTCTGAATTTTGTAGTCTGAGGTTGACTCGCCCATGATTGAGTTACAAGCGGATTTAGAATATGTAGTGAGCGATCGCCTAAAAGTTTCTTTAGATGCGATCGCACAATTTTGCCCGCGCTGGAACATTGTCGAGTTTGCCCTGTTTGGATCGGTGCTGCGGGATGATTTTCGCCCTGATAGCGATGTGGATGTATTAGTTACTTACGAGTCATCGCACCGCCTCACGCTGTCTCATTTATTGAGTATGCAGGAAGAGATAGAGGATTTATTTCACCGTTCTGTAGATTTGGTGGAAAAAAAACAGTTAAAAAATCCCTATCGGCGATCGAACATTTTGAAAACGCATCGAGTGATTTATGCAAGCGGGCGATCGGGATAGTGCTTCACTTTGGGACATGGCGCAAGCAATCCGTCGGATTCAAGAGTTTACGGCGAATGCCTCATCCGAGACTTATCTTGAAAGTGTTTTTATGCAAAGTGCCGTAGAGCGGCAGTTGGGGATTTTGGGCGAAGCCTCTCGGAGAGTTTCGATCGATTTTCAGCAGTTTCATCCCGAAATTGATTGGCGAAATGCGATTAACTTACGGAATATTTTAGTTCACCGTTATGACCAAGTGAGACCAGAAGTTATTTGGAATATCGTTACAAGTGTTTGGCCTAGTTTGCTGGTACAAATAGAGGCATTATTGCCCCCATTGCCTGATGATATTTGATATCAGAGCCGACCGAATTTGCCCCAAGCTTTCCCGGCTGTCCGCTCCACCCTACTGTTAGAGCGCTCTTTCGCTCGACAAAACGCATTCATTCCTCGTTGACTTTATTAAACAGAAATGGTTTAACAGATAGAATCATACGAGCTAACTCTGTTTTGTTGTGTTTGAGAAGATCGTGTCCCCATAATCCATTCGTGTTATTATTGGAACAGTCGTTTGCAAGGGTTTCTCCGATCTGCTCGAGCTTGCCCGTTCCGATACTCTCAAACTTCTTTTTAATACGCTTTAAATCCTCTGGGTCAGATAACACTCCCAGAATAAACACTCTATCTTGCAGATCCTCTGGAATCTGACTCTTTACATAACTCCCCCGCTCTCCTGTCCCATCAAAATCAATCAGCAAGACCATCATTCTTTTGGGAAATTTTCGCATTTCAGAAACTTGATTTTTTTTGAAAAGAGCCACGACTTTTCCCCAGCCATTAGCAATTGGTAAGACTTGAATCGCAGGTTCATTAACGTTTGAGTTGAGAATGAATCCGTTGGCAATTTGGCGATTAGCATCATCTTCGGGCAACACAAGAACATGGGATTGATAGTTATTCACTGTCATAATTCTATGTCGCCGCGAATCAAGGTATCTACAAGATCGCCACTGACAGGTATATCGCTAAGCAACCTAACCAAGGTTGGTTCTAAGTGACTTTTTCGATCGAGTACAAAGGTATTTTCATTTGAAAACTTTCGGATTGCTTCCTCATTATGTGAGGTAGCTATAATCTGACCGCTATTCTTAAATGAGCGTCGCAGTGATGTAACAAAATGTCCAACCTCTGACAGGGAAAGATAGTTATCAGGTTCGTCCCAAAAGCAAAAAAGTGGGCCGTAGTATTTGTTGGCAGCTAAGACAACTGCACAAATAAAAAAGCATTTCTCCCCATCAGATAAGTCTTTAAAGTCAACACTCAGATTGGCATTATTTGCTTCAAAGCGAACAATCATACTTTTAGAGTCTTTCCCCATTTGTTCATTCAGAAAATCCTGAAAGTCAGGCATAACTTCTTGGAGGTATCTGTAAGCCTGTGTGTAGGCAGCAGGGTAGCGACTGAGTAACCCAGAGAACCACTCCCCAAAATTTGAACCGTCTCGTTTTGGCTCCAACGTTTCCCCGTTAGAGTCTCCAGTCATCAGGCTTGGAATCGGGGCTAAAATAATCGTGCGCGCCAGCCAAGTCTTGAAAATACGAAGCGGATCGGTTTCTGATTGTTCCTGAATCACTGGAAGAGCAACGAGATGCCAATCTACCAGAAACTGAGCTTCAAGATTTCGCTGGCTGTGGCTGGTGTAAAGAGTGACTTGGGCTTCCTTGCGAGAGTAAATTGGATTTCCTGAAATTAACAGTTGCTCTTCAAAAACTCGAAGCTCTCTAAAGTTTTCTGGTAATTCCAATGCCAGGATATATTTGTATAGTTTATTGTCAAGTAATACTTCTATCTCAAATCGAATTGGAACATCAGACCTTCCTCGATTGAAATCTTTCGGATCGATAAGACCAAGATGATTTTTATCAAAGTCACGCATTCTGTTAATGCCTCGACCGATGTGTTGAAGGATTTCCAATACAACACGGATGGTTGATTTACCTGCACCATTTTTCCCAATTAAAAGGGAGGATGGCATCTCTTTGAGAATCAGTTCAAAGTTCTCCAGGCATCTGAAGTTATGTACGTATAGTCTTTGGAGCATAGAAAAACGACTGCGAGGAGTCAAAAGTGAAAAAAATGGTAAGCTTAATTAACCAATATACAATATTTCCACTTCAGAGCACCTAAATAGGTTGTAGTAGATGTAGGGGAGTCCCCCCGTACCTACTCCGGATGAAGCGACGCAAATGAGCGGGGGATTGCCCGTACAAGATTATGCGGAAAATATGAAAGGGCGATCGCCCTTTCAAGTCTGAGTTAACTCACTTTGTCACAACTACAGTTCCCAAATATCAGCTTGACTGCGAAATCAAATCCGAATCGCTTTTTTCTTTTGAGCGATCGACACTAAAATCTTCATAGTACGATCGCTCTGTATTCACATCCCACAAATCGTGCTTTTCCCCGAGAATATTTCTCACAGCCAGCATCCCCGTCAGCATGGAATGGTCTTGGTTGTTGTATCGGTGCATACCGTTTCGCCCGATCGTCTGCAAATTCTCAAATCCCTTCAAAAAACCTTCAAGTACCTGCAAGTGTCCTCGATATTCCCCATCATAAACTGGATAAGCTTTAAGTTGCCGTATGACCACTCCATCTTCCACATCAGCAGTGGTTGCTAACCCCAAACCCACCAACTCGCGAGTTGCTAATTCGATAAGTTCCGCGTCCGACATTTCCCAAATCTCGTCGCCTACGCTACAGAAATATTCCATTCCTAAACAACTTTTGCTGGCGTCTGGAACTAAAGCGGCGCTCCAATTCTTAAAGTTTTGAATTCGTCCCACTTTGACTTCGGGGGAGTGAATGTAAATCCAGTTGTCAGGAAACAAATCCTTGCGATCGACAATCAGCGATACAATCAAAAAATCTCGATATTTGAGCGATCGCGCGGCGTGCAGTACCTCTTCGGGAGGCTGCGGTTTCATTCTTGCTACCAGCGCCGATATCGGCATACTCGTAATGAAATTATCAGCAGAATATTGAACTAATTCTCCGTTTTGCTCCGCAGTAATACTTTTAATCTTATTACCTTCACGCTCAAAGCTAATCACTTTAGTATCGAGATAAACTTTGCCGTCTTTATTCTCCACAGCTTCCGCGAACTTTTCCCACATCATGCCCGGCCCCAAAGCTGGATAATCAAACTCTTTGATTAATGTTTTAGTGTCGTTGCTACCAAACAAAGCATTAATAATTGCTGTAGTCAGCGACAATCCTTTAATCCGCTGCGCCGCCCAATCTGCTTGAATTTCTGAACAGGGAATTCCCCAAACTTTTTCAGTGTAAGTCTTAAAAAATGTTTTGTACAAGCGTTCCCCAAAACGATTGATCACCCATTGTTCAAAAGTTTTTTCTTCCGTAAGTGGCCAAATTCTCACTTTCAGATAGCTCAAAATAATCAGCGTACTCTCAATTATCCCCAAATTAAAGAGAGTATTGAAGGCACTGATCGGATAGTTAAAAAATTTACCTCTATAAAAAATTCGCGACAATCGTGGCACTTTAATAAACTCATTTCCCAGCACCTCTTGCCACAACTGCTGCACGGCTTCAACTTTAGTATAAAAGCGGTGGCCGCCAATGTCGAAACGATAGCCTTTGTAGGTTTCTGTGCGAGCTATTCCCCCAACTTTATCACCTTTTTCTAGTACAACAGGGATGATGCCTTGCTTGACTAGCTCGTAGGCAGCAGTCAAGCCCGCAGGGCCTGCACCGACGATCGCCACAGGATAATGTTTCACTCAGCCTACCTCCAGCTTTTTTCTCGAACCATACAATTATTTATAACTTGTTAAAGGGATAGATGCACCCGTGAATACCCTGAGAAACGATCGATTTACGTGATATTGAAGGACAATTGGTCTTGATTTATTGAGCGGATACCGGCAAACTAACTTTGCCAGTCACAGGCTTTTTTTGGTATAAGTAGCGACCAGTGCCGATCGCGAATGCCAGTCCGCTGTAAAAGTAGAAAAGCCAGTGCCACGGAATAGTTTTCAGGGCAAATAGGATACCGTGTTTACGGTAAAAAAATCGGTAAAGTGGTGCATTAATTGCTACCAGCGGTATTGCCAGCAAACCAGCCAGTAGCAGAAAGCTCAGCGACCAGCACGTCCCCAAAATTGCCAGCAGCACTGCATAAGTTAAAATCACGCTGATGCGGTTTGAAACTTGCAAGTTGAGGTCGTTATTCAATTGGCGATCGCGCCAAATCAGTTCTGTCCAAGGCAGTGCTCGGTAGAAAAAGTCAGCTTTCACCATCCCCATAGGTTTCCACTGCTTTAAATGCTTCACCTGCAATGTTTTGCACAGCCGAATGTTATAACCTGCTTGTTTCAAACGGTAGCCGAACTCAATATCTTCGATCGAAGCTTGGCGGTAACTCTCATTAAAGCCGCCCATTTGCAAAAAAATTTCCCGGCGAATCACTCCGCAAGCCCCCCAAAAAGTCGAAGCTTCTTCGTTACCTGTTTGGTGCACGTAGTGGTGCAGCAAGTTCCTGTACTGCGATAGAAAATCAGGATCTCCAGGAGCATCGTCGTAAGAGCCAATGAAAGCAGCTAAGTAGGGATTATTTTTGAACACCGATATCGCATAGCCCACAGCTTCTGGACAAACAGCGACATCAGCATCCACAAAAAACAGAATATCTCCCTTTGCAGCTTGGGCACCCAAATTCCTTGCCCGCGCTGGGCCCCCGCATTCTGGAATTCTGATCACTTTGGCGCCGAATTCCTTGGCCAGACGCCAAGAACCGTCGCTTTCGCCGTCTGCTACTACAATAATCTCGATCGGCCGGGGCACAGCTTGAGCCAGTTTTGACAAACAGGTGCGGAAGTAAGAGCCCCCGTTGTGGACTGGGATAATAACGGATACAGTGGGATCGGCGGTAGAAATCATTACCTAAATTGTTTAAATTGCAGGGGCTAAAATTTGCTGGAATGTTATTGGTGCTACTTTACGAAGGGTAAAATCAGCTCTACTTTTTTATTTATAACTCGATTTCTGTTTGTCTTCAACTAGATTTTTTTCTGGTATTCTCGATTATATTTTTCCCATTCTTACCTCTATTTTACGCCATATCTTGCTGAGACTGACCTGATGTAGACAACAGCTTTACAAAATCTTTAAATATATGATTGTTTGTGTAAACTTCAGAAAAAGCCCCAGCAGTATTTGGGTATGGCTGTGTTGCAATGCACCCGACTTTGATTTTACAAATAAGTACATTGTATAAAATCAAACACAGTTTATACGGATGCCAGGAAACTGTCAAGACTTGGGCGGTAAAATTTCTTTTACAGACCTCATCCGCGAGTGACTCCTGCACCAAGTGTCGATCGCCACTGCCGAGTCAATGCACATTTTATAACGTTTGGCAATATATTTTAAATATACGTCTTAAAATTTCCGACGCTGTACGATCGAGCTTTAGTAATTTGCTAACATACCCTTAGCTAGCTCCCTTTGAACCAAAACTTTTACATAAACCCTTTTTTATATTACATGAAGACCTCCCAAAACACTTTAAATCAGCCATTAGTTTCAGTCATCATACCAGCTTTCAACGCTGAAAATTTTATTGCTAAAACCTTAGACTCTGTCTTATCTCAAACTTATCAAAACATAGAACTTTTAGTAGTTGATGACGGCTCTACAGATACAACAGCCGAAATCGTTCAATCTTTTGCTCAAAAAGATAGCCGAGTCAGCTTATTCCACCAATCAAATGCCGGCGTCGCCGTCGCCCGCAACCTAGCAATTGAAAAATCAAAAGGCGAATATATTGCTCCCATTGATGCCGACGATATTTGGTATCCGCAAAACTTAGAAAAACAAGTGAAATGCCTGACTTCCTCATCATCATCTGTCGGAGTTGTCTATTCCTGGTCAGTTGATATAAATGAAAAAGACTTGCTCACAGGTGGATTTTATAACTCCACCATCGAAGGAGAAGTTTACACAGCATTAATTTATAAATATTTTATAGGCAATGCCAGCTCATCTCTAATCCGCCGCGTTTGTTTTGCCAAAGTCGGCGGTTACAACGGCCAACTTAAACTAGAAAACGCTCAAGGCTGCGAAGACTGGGAACTTCACCTCCGCATAGCCGAACATTATCAATTTAAAGTCGTGCCAGAATACTTAGTGGGCTATCGGCAGATTGCCAGCAGTATGTCTAGCAACTATGCAGCAATGGCAAAATCTCACTCTTTAATTATGGCCGATGTCCGGCAGCAACATCCCGAAATTCCCAGCAGCATTTATCGGTGGTCTAGCAGCAATTTTTACATTTACTTAGCTGTCAAAAGCAACCGCAGCGGCAATCACCGCAGTACATTATCTTGGCTGTATCGAGCGTTCAAAGAAGATTTATCAATGGCACTTTTGCGCCATAATTTGTATCTGCTCTTTATAGAAAGTATATTAAAAATAATAGTTCCAGCGCCAACTGAATCAGGCTTAGAGTTAAAACAAGCATCAGAATCGAGTGAAGGGACGACACTGGCGAGGATTGAGGCGCGGACGAAAGCTCACAGAATGTTGCCATCGCAGGTATACGAAAGAATGCGATTCAATAGTTTAGGAAATCGAAAATCTACATAAACCCTAAATTGAAAAACCCGGTTTGTTGAAGAAACCGGGTTTTTGAGGAAGCTAGAGGGCGTTTAATTCTGGCCGGTTGGTCGATCGACAATCAGGAAAAAGGGTTAAATAAAAGAATTTCAATTTTTCCTTCTTGCTTCTTGCTTCTTGCTTCTTGCTTCTTGCTTCTTGCTTCTTGCTTCTACTTAATCTTTCTAAGCGTGAGAAGCTGTAGCAGTTTGAGCTTGTGGCTGCTTACCATCGGGCGAAATAGATTCCCCTTCAATAAACGATCGCAACATCCAAGCCATTTGTTCGTGCTGTTCCATCAAACCCGTCAAAAAGTCTGCGGTTCCGTCATCTTTAAACTCTTCGCCGCACTGTTCGACGTGTTGGCGGAGATTGCGAATAATCAGTTCGTGGTCGTCAACTAAACGCGATACCATTTCCGTAGCCAAAGGCAAATCACCGATATGTTCTTTGATCGAGCCATACTTCAGAAAACCCTCAGCAGTACCAATTGGATAGCCACCTAAAGTTCTCACCCGTTCGGCCATAGCATCGATATTTAGTGTTAAGGCCTGATAGTGTTCTTCCCACAACTGGTGGAGCGATCGAAACTGCGGGCCCACTACATCCCAGTGATACTTTTTGGTTTTGATTAACAGCAGATAAGCATCTGCCAGGTCGTGATTCAATAGTTCGATAACGCCTGCACGCTGCTCGTCAGATAGACCTATGTTTAACTTACGCATTGAAATTTTTCCTTCAACTCTAACTTTACATTTATTAAAACAAATTTCGCCAGCCACTTACATCAACCCAGAGGACGATCGAAGACCCTCGCCCTTTAGTAAAATATCTGCATTTCCGGTTAAATTAATCGCAATATAGATACCCTTAGATAGATGCTATGAAACTTATTGTTCCGGACGGCCTTTGTTTGGCGAACACAGCGATTGGGCGGCAGGCGATCGCCCGCTCAATCCCGCTATATAAAAAGGCTGTACTCTGATTGTTAGTAAAAATCAAGGAATTTATGCCGAAGTTAACGAACATCACACACCCTTAATTGTGCGGGCGGGTTTAAATGACGGCATAAGGGACTTGCAATTAAATATAACCCCAGTTATCCTAGAAGGCTAGGAAACTGATTTTCGGACATGAGCGGTTCTGACCTGTGTAATTGGGATGCTAGAAATGATATTGACTCAAACCGTTAAATCGACGTTGAAGGATGCTGCAAAGAAACAGACGGGCGAGATCCGTCGAAACTTTATGACAAAAGTGGCGGAAGACCCCGATCGAATACAGCCATGAAACCCTTTGTCCCATCTGGTAGACGGCCGGGAGAAGTTGTGTGCTCGTTTCACCTTCAGGAATACTTGCTGCTGTGACCACCACAGCACGCTTGCCGAAGGTATCAACCGCAGTGCCGCGTTTTGGGCCCGCAGGTGCATGAAGGCTTTGTCAAACCAGACCCTCTGATGAACCATCGTTGCAGTGACAATTGTTGAAACCTGGTTTTTGGCGGATGGCGTGTCAGGAGAGATTAAAAAAAAGCAGTCCTCAGCGTTTGCAGCGAGGAGGAGATCGAGGGCATTACAGTTTTTCCTATGTGGGGAATACGGGCTAAAGTAGCCGTAGGAAAGATTGATCCATACTTTTACTAACTGTGCTACTTTCATCAGAAATTTGGGTTTGAAACCCCGTCCTTCTAGGACGGCTTTACATGAATTTTTGTTAATACCTACCATTTCACCCAAGACGTGCTAGTATGTGAAATGGTGTACTTAAAATAAGTATGACACTAAAAGCCTTCAGCTATCGATTCTACCCAACGCCGGAACAAGAAAGTTTGTTGCGACGTACTTTGGGTTGTGTTCGTTTGGTCTACAACCGTGCTTTAGCCATAAGAACTGAAGCTTGGTACGAAGAACAGAAACGGGTAGGCTATGCTGAGACTTCTTCAATGTTAACCGAATGGAAGAAAACAGAAGAGTTGAATTTTCTCAATGAAGTTAGCTGTGTGCCATTGCAGCAATGTTTGAGACATTTACAAACGGCTTATACCAACTTTTTTGATGGGCGGGCAAAATATCCTAACTTCAAAAAGAAACGCAATGGTGGTAGTGCAGAATTTACCAAGTCAGCATTTAAGTTCAGAGATGGACAAGTCTACCTAGCAAAAAGCACACAAGCGTTACCAATTCGTTGGAGCCGGACACTACCTGATGGTTGCCGACCATCAACCTTAAGCGTGAAGCTTGCACCATCAGGTAGGTGGTCAGTTTCTCTGTTGGTGAATGTTGAAATTGAAGCATTACCTCAGTCAGGCAGTCAAGTTGGTATCGACCTGGGAGTTACAAGCTTGCTCACTCTAAGCACTGGCGAAAAGATTGCCAATCCCAAAGGATTCAAGGCAAAATATCGCAAACTTAGAAAAGCGCAAAAATCTTTAAGTCGCAAGCAAAAAGGGTCAAACAACCGTCACAAAGCACGGCTTAAAGTAGCGAAAGTGCATCAAGAAATCACTGATGCAAGAAAAGATAGTCTTCACAAGTTAACAACGCGGTTGGTGTGTGAAAACCAAACCATCGCCGTAGAAGACTTAGCTGTGAAGAATATGGTTAAAAATCCCAAACTTGCCGCTTCTATAAGTGATGCAAGTTGGGGGGAATTAGTCGGACAACTTGAATACAAGTGTAAGTGGTACAGCCGTACTTTAATTAAGATCGATCGCTGGTTTCCGAGTTCTAAACGGTGTGGCAATTGCGGACACATCGTTGACAAGATGCCGTTAAATATCCGGGAATGGGATTGTCCTAATTGCGACACTCACCATGACCGAGATATTAATGCGGCAAAAAATATTTTGGCGGCAGGGCTTGCCGTGTCAGTCTGTGGAGCGACCGTAAGACCAGAACAGAGTAAATCTGTTAAGGCTGGTGCGAAATCCCCGTCAGGGACGGAAGCAGAAACCTAAGTCGTGAGTCTTAGGAATCCCCGTGCGTTTACGCCGGGGTGGATGTCAATGTTAGCTGTAAACCATCATGCGGGAAATCTGCCAGAGCGTGGAAACCATATTTGAACGGCTGTTAGACGAACTCAAAAAGTCCACTCGCGCGTCTGAGCAGAACTGCCAAGATGTAGCAGGGCGACTCGCAGCAGAAGTCAACAGGATATGCACTGAAAGCCAGCGGATTCAGGCCTCTGGAGATATAGAAGGTTCAGCCCAGAGCCTCGCTCAGCACCGCTTGCAACAATGCCTCCACTATTACAATTTAGGCTCCGGGCCCGGGCGAGTAGAATTGCACAGTACCCTCAGCGCGATCGTCTATCGCTACATCACTCCTCCGCAGGTGCAGTCTAGCTATCAGGCGCGAGTAGAACTGATCAAAGATTTTTTGCAAGGATTTTATCTCGAAGCTTTAAAGGCATTCCGGCGCGAAACCCAACTACCACCCACCTACAGTCCCCGCACTCGCTTAGAACTAGCAGAGTACATGGCCTTTGTAGAGCGCTTCGGCAAGCGGCGCATTCCTTTACCTCGGAACCGCAGCCAGCAACTAATTATTTTACGGGCCCAAACCTTTTCCCAGCAGCAGCCCAAAGAAACCTCGGTAGATATGGAACAAGCCGCCGACGGAGGGGCTTCAGATTCCGACCAAACTTGGAACGACACCTCGGTGCACTCGGTGCGGGAAGCGATGGCCGGACAGGGTTCGGCGGCAATTCGTCCCCTAGGCGACGAGTCAGAATCTCTGCGGCAAAAGGTGATTGACGAATTAGTGGCTTACTTGAAAGAGCGTAATCAACAAGACTGCGCCGATTACTTCGTGCTGCGCTTGCAAGACTTACCGACTAATGAAATAGAGTCGCTTTTGGGCATAACTCCCCGCCAAAGAGATTATTTACAGCAGCGCTTCAAGTACCATTTGCTCAGGTTCGCCATGTCGCACCGCTGGGAACTCGTTCACCAGTGGCTGGAAGCAGACCTCGATCAAAATCTGGGTTTGCTGCCTTCTCAGTGGCAGGCTTTTGGCGAGCAAATTGGCCCAGAGGGACAGCGTTTGCTAAAGTTGAAACAACAGGGTCTGTCAGAGTCAGCGATCGCCCAAACCCTGGGCAGCACGGTAGCCCAGGTACAGAAGCGGTGGTTTAAATTGCTGGAACTTGCGTGGGAATTGCGAAATCGTTCAGATTCCGGAGAAGGGGCATCTAGTGATGAATAACGAAACGAACAGGGATGCAGAGGCTTTCGATCGCCATTTTTTAGACTGGATATTGCAGGCGCCGATCGCGAATGCCTCTAGCGAAGATGAGGAAAACCTCAATCCATCCCCTCGCTCACAAGAGTGGGGCGACACAGAAGACAATTCCGGGGTGGAATACTGGGAATGGGACGAACCAGACCCGCTGGACTATCAAGTGGGGGGGCACAGCAATGCACCCGCACAACCGCTGACAATTGGAGAAATACCGACCGTGCAAGACCGTTTTCAGACCTTGTTAAAAGAAAGGCTTAGAGCCGAAATTGAATCTAACCCGCCGCTGTTCCCCTGGGAAACAGAATTCAAAAGCTACGACCACGATTACCCAGACGATGTAGCCCCGCAATGGGTTCCCCCCCTACACCTCTGGACTCCCCAACTACAAAATATCAGGTGGGGCCGCCTGCCAATTCCGATCGCCCAAGGGGTTTTTGCTCAACTGCTAGAACCTTGTCAGGAACTGGTAATGTCGTCGCTGCGGGAAGGCTCAAAGTTAGTTCGCGCTGTAGATGGCTTATTTCCGGGCCAGTCTCAGGAACTCAACGAGTTAGCTGGTTTAGTGCTCAGAGGTTCTTTGCGGGGACTTCTAGATTTAGAAGATTTCCCAAATTACGAAGCAGCGAGTACCGATCAACAAATGGTGCTGTCGCTGTTGGCCGCCAGGGAAATCATTGAGTCTCTAACTCTCGATTGTCCTGTGAATCAGCCGCCAGTTTCGCGGGAGTGGCTGACTGGTTTGGGTTCGCTGACTCTGGAGGCTCAATACCTGTCGAACCGCAACAGAGAACAGCCAATGCCGTGTTTAAGAGTTGAGTGCCAATTTCCGGGGGCAGGAAGTTTGGAACTCAAGGGAGGAGATGCCGAAGCAACTGCACATCGTCCGAATTCCGGGCATTTAAGTGTGGAGTTGTTTGACCCGCAACCTAACAAAACTTATGCCCTAGAAGTTCGATTCCAAAACTTCGAGACGAGACCTTTGATGTTTGCTATTCGTCCAATTTTTGCAGTACAAGATAGCAACTAGAAAGGTCTAATTAGAGTAAATAAGGTAGGTGTTTACTCTCGGGTTTGACCTCACACAAAAACAAATGCAATCCCTCGACTTCTGTCGTGGAAGGCGAAAAAAATTAGATCTTAGTTCAAGCCCCCAGATTCATCTGTGGAGTCAATCTAAAATCTAATGACAGAGGAATAAGATTTAGATATTAGTTAAAATCCAGATTTATCAGTGGATTAAATCTAAAATCTAAAATCTAAAATGGTTTGACAGGAAAATAAGATTTAGAGATTAGTTAAAATCCAGATTTATCTGTGGATTCAATCTAAAATCTAAAATCTAAAATCTAAAATAGTTGGATGGGTGCACATGACAACTGATAACCTGCGAAATATACCTGTTTTGGGTAAGCTGTGGGAGCAGATTGAGGCCATGCCTCCGCCGGTGATTGAGGATTCTTTACTGCTGCGAATCCTAGTTCAGTTGTTGGTAATTGTGGGAATTGTAGCTACTGATGTTGCTGCTGAAGAAGCCCTGAACCTGTGGGCTGTGCCTGTTAGTATTGTGGGAGCAACTTGGAGTTGGTACCGCCGCCGCGATCGCAATGTAGCTGCTAAGTTCTGCATAGCTATTGGAATGCTGGTGGCGCTGTTCGCTTTTTTTAGCCGCTTGGTGGGAGAATTGAATGATACGCGGTTAGTTTTGGCGCAACTGTTAATCCAACTTCAAGTGCTGCACAGTTTCGATTTGCCTCGCCGCAAGGATTTGGGCTATTCGATGGTAATCGGGCTAATTTTGTTAGGGGTAGCAGCGACTCTCAGCCAAACCTTGACTTTTGCGCCGCTGTTGTTGGTGTTTTTGGCTTTAGCGCTTCCGACTTTGGTTTTGGATTATCGATCGCGCTTGGGATTTTTGAAGCCAGAAGCCATTGGCGAAAAAGCACAAGGTAAAGGGAAAAATGAAAGCCTGTCGCTATTTGCTGCTACTTTATCCCCAAAGTATTTTGGTTGGCTGCTGCTGATAACTGTCGGGTTGGGGCTGACTATTTTTGCGTTTTTGCCACGCCTCCCTGGCTATCAGTTGCGGACTTTTCCGGTGAGTGCTCCTATTGAATATCAGGGGGAGTTTGACTCGCGCAGCATTCTGAATCCGGGGTATGTCAGAGGGGGAAATGAAAAAGGGACTGGCGGAGGAAGGGGGAGAAACCCAGACTCAGGGCCAGGAGAGGTAGACTCTACTTTTTATTACGGTTTCAACCAGCGAATTAATCAAAATTTGCGGGGGGAAATGAAACCTCAAGTGGTGATGCGGGTACGATCGCAGGCGGCGGGTTTTTGGCGAGTATTAGGCTTTGACAAATACACTGGTCAGGGTTGGGAAATTTCTCGCAACGAACAAGCTCAAAAGCTGACTCGACCTAGCTGGTCTTATCAATTTTATCTGAATCCGTTTCCCAATGCGCCTCGGACTCAAGAGGTGATTCAAAGTTATACTATTGTTGCTCCAATGCCGAATTTGATTCCGGCTTTAAACAAGCCGAGGGAACTTTATTTTCCGAGTCCAGAGGCGGCGATTGATGCGGAGGGGGGTTTGCGAGCGCCTGCGGAATTGGGAGAGGGTGTGACTTATACGGTGATTTCTAATGTGCCTTTTCGCGATCGAGCTTTGTTAGGGAAAACTGGTACTAATTACCCGAAAAATATTCGCAAGTTCTATTTGGATGTGCCGCCGAAAATGGCCCAGAAGGTGCGAGAAAAAACTGAAGAAATATTGGCGGCCAGAACTAGAGTATCTCAGTCGGACAGACCGATCGATTCTCCCTACGAAAAAGCTTTGTATTTGGCTCAATATTTAAAGCAAAATCCGAATTACAAAATAGAAAAAGCCTTGCCTTACTTAGAAGAAGGTGAAGATTTAGTCGAGGGTTTTCTGTTTGGCTACAAAAACACCCAGGGCGGCAAAAAAGTTACCGGTGGATATCCAGACCACTTTTCAACGGTATTGACCATTATGCTCAGATCGATCGGGATTCCGGCCCGAATGGTGGGGGGTTTCGATACGGGGGAATTTAACCCGTTTACTGGTTACTATGTTGTGAAAAATACCGACGCTTTTTTGATGACGGAGGTATATTTTACCAATCACGGCTGGTTTGCTTTTAATCCGATTCCCGGTTATCCTCTGATTCCGGCTTCGGTGGAAGACAACCAGACTTTTAGTGCGATCGAATCGTTTTGGAAGTGGATCGCGGGTTGGCTACCGACTCCTCTCAGAAGCGGGCTCGATTCAGTCATAGGTTTTGTAATTGGCTGGATAACTTTGATTGTAGGCTGGTTTCTGGGACAGTTTTCTAGGGGTTGGGTGGGGTTATTTACTGGTTTGATTGCTGCGATCGGCTTTGGCTTTATTGGCTGGTTAATTTGGCAAGTGTGGCGCAAGTGGCGTCACCGCCGCTGGCTGGCGAAGTTGCCGCCGGTGGAGGGGGTTTATCAGGAAATGTTGAAGGATTTGGCGAGTAGGGGTTTTGCCAAGCAGAAAGCTCAAACGCCTTTGGAGTATGCTGAGGCAATGCGCGGTAATCATGCAACTGATGAAGCTGAGGTGATTGATGAAGTTTCGCAAGCTTATGTGCGGTGGAAGTATGGCGGGGAATCGGGTAATTTGAGTCAGTTGCGGCAGTTGGTGGAAAATTTGAGGCGATCGCACTTGAAGAAACTCAAAAAGCGCTGGTTTTAGGTGGTAAGGGTAGGAAAAATAGCGTCGCTTGCCTACCCTGTTGAGAAGTTCGACTAGGCATTATTTAATCTTAATAAGTAACCCTCCTATTACTTGTAAATTTCTACCATAAGGTACTCAATTATGTCATATAAACGTCCTAAATTTGATTCCTTTAAACCCACATTCCGCACCCTCAACTGTCACAATCGGAAATTACGGAGATAAAAAAGCAAAGCTTGCATAAAAAGAGACATCTTCCCTCAAAAAAGAGATTCAAGCAGTGATGAATGATCAAAAACGGCATCAAAACCTATTCTCAACAAGCAGCAATAAGCAAGAGAGGCATCTAGGTTGGCATTAGATAAATGAATCAAGATATTAAATACATAATTGATAATTTAGCTTAATAAATCGAAGTGAGCAAACGAGATTTTTGCCATCTTAACAGAGCGCTATTAATCAAAGAGAATAGCGTCTTAGTTGAGGGAATATAATATCAGTAATAGAGCAATAATTAAGTTATAAATTTATAATAATAAAGACAATCTTTTGGTAATAAATTTAGGATAAACTCTCGCTGTTGACTCGAATTAGAAACCCGCGTTTCTCGATCAAATCGAACTAAATGAATAGACGGGAAGCATTGAAATATCCACCTTAATGTCGGGCGGTCAGTTGGTTTACCTAACTGATTTTTAATCTTTGATTGAGACGCTTTTAAAGCCGATCGTATTTGCCGTTGAGCTAGGGTGTATACCAGCAAACATAAACCCATAATCATCCCTAATGATTCTATTCTCTCTGGACTTTTGAGAAATATACTATCGGCAAAAAACAAAGGGTCTTTCAGAAAACCAAATCCCCTCTCACATGATTGCTGGGCTTTATACTCCCTGAGCATTTCATCGTTACTGAGTACGCGCGAATCTAAAACATTGGTCGCTAGAATAAAACGTCCTGCACTCTTGATTTCGGTATTAACTTTAGTTTCATTTCTGCATACTGTCGCGGCGATTTGATAAAATTTTTCTGGTTGATTTTTTGATTCCTTGGCTGTAACTTCAGTGACTTGATACTGCTCAATTTGGTGATATTTAAATGATTGAGATAATTTGTAGAAGTTCACGGGGTTAGCGTGGCAGAAGAGAAGGAGGAATCCGACCAGAACGAGTACTCAAGACAGATTCAGTCAGGAACTCAAGAATATTCCGGTCTTGCAGCTTGAGAGAAGACACGACGGTGAGTAAAC
>NZ_JAUBTS010000056.1:0-49747 GCF_036705105.1 Microcoleus sp. B9-D4 | reverse complement strand
AGTTTTGCAAAAAGCATTTTTTTTATTATAGTGCGAGCGTCCCCGCTCGCGTATTCTACAAATCGCGAGCGGGGACGCTCGCACTATAAATGCAAAACTGAGATGCTCCCCAGAAAAGCCTGTCAATGGGGGGCAGGGTGCCTAACCCCTAATCCCCACAGTTTCTGGAGAAATCTACCGCAGGGCCCGGTGGTGAAAATAAACCCCGAAGCGGATAAAAATACCAAGTAGCGGTTGAAAAAATCGGAAATTGTGTTATAATTTTAGAGGTAACTATTTTACAAACCTTGTAGTTTCAGTGGCTGTTCGCGCGATGACCTCTTCACCAACCATAGCACCCGTTCGATCGAGTCAAGTTACCCGCAAACCTTATCCCAACTATCGGGTAATAGTCCTCAACGACGATTTCAACACATTTCAGCACGTTGTGGAATGTTTGACGAAATACATTCCAGGGATGACGAGCGATCGAGCTTGGAAACTCGCCAACCAAATCCACCACGAAGGCCAGGCCACCGTCTGGGTTGGCCCGCAAGAGCAAGCAGAACTTTATCATATGCAATTGAGCCGTGCGGGACTGACAATGGCTCCGCTAGAGTCAGCCTAACATTTTTTAACTGACAGTTATAATCAGTTACAATACTTACTTTGAAACTTGCCAAAATGGCAACATCACTTCATCCTCTTGATTTAGATTATGGGTAAACAAGCCTAATCTTTTACTCAAGTAGGAGAATTTTATGAATCATCCTTTTGATCTAGATATTGCTGATCTCGAAGCAATTGATTTGGATTTTGAAGAGACGCTAACTGATGAACAGGCCACCCGCATCGGAGGTGGATTAATGGCTACCACTCTAGCCATAGGTGAAGAAGGTGGGGGTGGCCCGATACAGTGTATCTCAGCTCCCTGTCCGGGAAGTGAAGGAGGAGGAGGATTTCCTCCCAAGCCTATTCCCATTGACCCTCCGCTGACCACTCTGGCTATAGGTGAAGAGGGTGGAGGATATTACACGAAAGCTTGGTTTGAAGGCGGTGGAGGCCCTCTTCATTGGTAATCTCATTCGTGCCGACAATGGTAGAGATTCTGCCTAATTCCTGAACTATTCCGATTGCTTCTGTAATAAGACTTTCAAAGATTCAGCCTCATTCGAGTGTTTTTTTTCAATATATAAAAAGTTGCAACACTCTCAAAACAAGTGATGCGACTTTTCATATTTGTAGTTGATTTTAGCACATTTTTAATTTTCAAATTTCCCATGAACATTTTAATTCTGGGTAATGATTCAGATGCTCATGCTGCTCATATAAAAGATGCTCTCACCCAAGCCGGTGCAGAAGTAGATTACTTAGATACCTATCTGTTTCCCAGACAGTTACGTCTGTCTTGGCAACCTGATACCCTAGTAGGGTGCTTGACGCTACCCGGAGGTCGCCAGTTGAATTTTCAAGATATTCACAGTGTATTTTGGCGCAATTTTTCCGGTGTTGGCGTTGCACCTTTAAAAGATGCAAATCAACAGCAAGTTGCATTGAATGATTCCATGAGTACAGTGCGATCGCTAATGCAAGCTTGTCCGGCTCGCTGGATTAATTCCTGGCAGGCATACCAGTTTCATAAAGAAAAACCCCTACAACTGAGTCTGGCAAAGCAAATAGGAGTGACGATTCCTGCAACTTTAATCAGTAACAATCCAGAGCAAGTTAGGGAATTTGTCCAATCTCAGAAAAAAGTAATTTTTAAGCCAGTTTATGGTGGCGCCCATACCAAGTTGGTGACAGAGGCACATTTAGAACCTAATCGGCTGGACTTGGCTTTGAGTATTTCTCCAATCACAATACAAGAGTATATTCCTGGCACAAACATTCGCAGTTATGTCATTGGTGAATCAGTCTATTCTGCCGAAATTCGCAGTCAAGCTTTGGATTTTCGGGAAGATTTAGAGTCCGAGCTAGTTCCGATAGATTTGCCCGAATCAGTTCACCAACAATGTTTAGCAATATTAAAGGCATTTATGCTGGATTGGACTGCTATTGATTGGCGTCTCAAGCCAAGCGGTGAGTATGTATTTTTAGAGGCCAATCCTAGTCCGATGTTCAGGCATTTTCAGCGTCAGACTGGTTTTCCGATTACACAAAAATTAGTCAATCTGTTAATGTATTAATAGGCGATTGCTATATTTGGATGTAGGACTATTGACGCTTAAAAAGAGGTATCCAGCCATTGGAATCTGACCATAAAATTGGAAGGGTATTATTAGGACAAGCGTCAGGAAATACAACGGCTGCTTGGCAATCTCCGTAACCAAGTGGATAATGTTTAGCTATGCTAGAACCATGCTTATAAGCAACATTTTTTGCTGGCTCTAAATCACGAGGGTTAGAGAATACTTTAGATCGATCGCTAAAAACTTTAGCTGACTCATCAAGAGGATCGCATATATGCACCTTGACATTAACATTAAGTTCAACAAGCTTAGCTTCCAGCCGTGTTTTAGCTTCCTGGAAACCAGACACCGAGATAAAAAATACTATTAATTTGGGATTTCTAAGAAGTTCTCCACATTCATTGGCTAACTCCTCGAAATATTGACAGGCTGATCCCCCTGTACCTATAAAATCATCAATAAACACAAGAGCTTTTATTTTTTGCATTTGTGTTTCGTCTTTTAAAGTTTTAGCAATTTTTCCTCGCTCAATAACATTACGATCATAAACTTCATTTTCATCAGAAAAAAGCTTCGCACAAGAGCCTCCACTTTTGCTGGGGTTATCTAGATAACTAACAAGTATATCCGATCTTTTCTTTTGCTTCTCTGTTTCATATTTACGTACTGAATGCCCTCCCCTAATGATAATTCCATGAGCTTCTTTCATCTTAGTTCTAAGATTATGACCATTGTAGAATTTGAGATGTTGAAGAATTTGGAACATCAACCTTTGTTCTGTATTTTCAGGAAACTGCTTTAACCAAGCTCTCACCTTATCTTCTGTAATAGGCATACTTAAATAAGAACAATCTCTCCACTTCTCTGTTAATTTGACAATTTCTTCAGAACGAACATAAGCTTCTTCCTCGTGTTTTTTTCTTAACAAAAGAGCATCTAAATCAGTAAAAGTTGTAATAATTTCATTAATTCCTTTTTCTTGTAGCCATTTTCCAAACAAAGGAACTTTATATTTATAAAAAGTATCATCTTCACTTACAATTATTTGACGACGTTCAAAATCTCGCAGTTCGGATTTCACACTAGGTTCATTTAATCCGTATTTAATAGCCTGTTCTATAACTTTTTCTTTGTTTATTTTAGGATCTCTTCGACTTATTTCAGCTAAGGCTAAAAAAACTTTTCTGCGATTCATGGAAATTTCTTCGGCGCGATCTCCTGTCTCGAATATGCCGTCTTCCCAAAAATGCAGGAAACTATTACTCGCTAGTTTACTTATAGTTATCTTAGTAGCTTCTTCCACTTCGTTTGGTGTAATATGTCCATCTCGACGATTTACGATAAGTTTAAAGAGTTCACCGCATATTTGCTTAGTGAAATAAGGATTACCACCTGTTTGTTGGTAAAGTTCATATATTGCTCGCTCCGAAATTTCAAGGTTCCACTCAGCTACTGGCTTTCTTACAAGCTCTTTAAAGTCAGATTGAGGATTTTCAAAGTAATCTATTATCAAAGGTTCAAATTTATTAAGCTTATCGCCTTGCGTGCTTATTATAAATTCCATTTTTTCGCCTCCTACTAGAAGAAAGCCAACATTTGTTTTTCCACTAATTGCTCTCAAGCTTAAAAAAAATGTATCTCCAATAGGACCTCTTTTGTAAACTTGAATTGGCAGTTCATCAAATTCATCCAAAATAAAAAGAATTTTATATTCAGGCACAATTCTTATAACTGACTCTAAAAAGCTATTCAGAGAGGCTAATGCACCATTGAACACAGGTATCTTCAATTCATAAAACCGAGAATTACTTTGTTTTATTTGTTCACATATTTTTATACCTAAATTTTCTATAGTGATTGCCGGATTTGGGTGAACGTAATCGCCACCTTCTAAATAAATTACAAGATAATTACTGGGAAATAGCCTGGTTAAGCGTGCTTTCAAAGTTTGCGCTATAGATGTTTTACCAACACGCTTTTGTCCCCTAATATAAGATGAACCTATACTTTTTGGTTTGCTTCTTGCTATTAATTTATTGAGTTGTTCGGTTCGGCCAACTAACTCCTCCTCGGTTATGGCTGGTTCTAGACTGTATGGCTCTTCTATAGCTAAACTATCCCAATCAATATTAGAACTTTGGCTTTCAAACTCCAGGCAAAATTCTTTTTTGCTTTCTGATTTATCGAAGTTTTTCCAAACCAGCTCTCCTAATAATATAGCCTGTTTTTCTGAACGAGTTACTTCACAGGGAATGGGAACTGTAATAGATATCAATTCTAAATGCCCCAAATAACGCTCTGAACTATCTACACGAATGTTATCACTTATATCTGTTAGCTTAAAACTGACATCAAATGCCTGACCTGGACCATCATTACGCACCACTAAGTTTAAATCAAATTTATTATTTTTTATTAAAAAAGGGTACTTTTTCTCGGATTGGTAAATATCTAATTCGGCAGGTTTACTAAGGGGATTATTGTGAAAGTCTTTCTCTAAAAGTTCTAAAATTTTGACGGCAAATCCACCTAAGTAATTACGGCTATATTTCGTGCCAAAATTTTGAGCCGAATCTAAATAATCGGTCATAATTTTCTTTGTTTCGGCAAAAATCTGAACTTTTTTTCCTCCTTGTTCTTCCAGGTACTGCTCTATGGATTGAAAAATTTGCGTTAACCTTGCATTCTCAACTAATTGTCTTGGAGAAAAAGGCCAAATTATAGCTTTGGATATTTTATTATTGAGTTTTTTGGGAAAATCGTTACGAAAACTTTTAATTAAATTAAGATCGTTTAAAGAATCGAGCAAATCCTTAAATTCTGCCTCTAGTTTTCGTACAATGTCTTTTAGCTTATTTTCTTTTTCATAGGTTTGAGATTTTAGCTCTATGTTAAATTGATCGTACAAATCTTTTGCAAAGACTTCATCAAAAAGCTCTATAATTTTATGTTTAATGGTAGAATCAAGTATATTCACATAACAATTTAATAGCCTTAGTAAACAAATGCCTATAAACCGTTTTTGATTAGGCAGTAAATTTTTGTAAAAAAGCTGGTCTACTAAATTCGAGTTATTTACATACTTAATATCTTGGCTTTGGAAAATTGCCTGACACAAAATAACAAACAATTCCGAATTTATAATATCTTTTGGTTGTGTTTGTTTTGTATGGCTCGAAAAAGCGTCTAACGCATCATCAATGGCTACAAGAGGTTGGCTATCTAATACTTTTTTGATTTCATCTACGCTTTTTTGAGGCATAAAACTTTCTCCGTGAAGTAGTACGTTTAACATTCTCCAGCCGATGCTTGTGCTACTTGTAATTCTTGCCTCTGCACCTCTGCCAGCTTAGCTTCATATAGTTGATTAGCATTTATTTTATCACGAGCCTTGAAGAAAATATGTTTTACTCCAAAAAAAAGACTTATGGCATTTCAAGAGCCGGATGAAGCCAAGTGGCAAGCTTTTGTAGTCGAGTTGTGTACCCTACGCCCGAACGTGATTGTCTATGTTGATGAATCAGGCATGAATAACCCAGACCAATATGATTATGCGAGTGAATCAACTCCCACAACGCTTCCATGCGCTGAAATCTGGGCGGCGCAAGGGTCGGGTAAATATGATTGCTCAGATCATCGTGCAACCAAAAATTGCTCGCCTGTTAACTGACTAAGGAATAATGACTTAATTCGATCGCCAAACTTCATCCCAAGGCCCGCCCCCAACTTCCAAACCCGATAAAGAACTTTGAGCCTCTAAGATAATTCTAGAACGCTGCTTGCCATTTTTGTCAACATTTCCCCCCAACAACTCTCGCAGTTGCAAGCGCAATTCGCCGTGCGTCGTATCCCGGCAGCAAAAAGCCAGACCTTTTTCTGTAGGAGCTCGCAGATAAGTACCAGGACTGTTTGTAGTGCCAATTAACTCAACTTCAAACTGACTGTTTCTAGCCTGCATTTTCCAGCTTCCCCAAGGTTCAATAGTCCAACTAACTTGGGAATTCCAAGGCACAAATTCGTAAAATTTGCCTCGGTAATGCAGACAAATCATTGCCACCGATTCCATCCACCACAGCACGCCCCGCTTGCCGCCGCCAGCAGTTAAAGCTAAATCCTTTTCGCCTTGAAAACAATTGCAATTAACCCAAAACCACTTTTGCGGAAAAGCACCGCCCCAGTTTTTTTCGCTGTAAGCGGGAGCATCTTTAAATTGGTAGCGTTCGCCGTTCCAATCAATCCAGCCCGTGGCTAAACCGTGCGCCATTAAAATTTGCCATCCCGGTTCAAATATGGGTAGATAAGATACCATTCCCGCCGTTGATTTCTGGATTTCTTCAGAGTTTCCCCAGCCATAAATAGGTTGAATTTCGTACTGCCAAAAACAGTGGCTGCCGCTTCCCGGATCGTGGAGATAACCTTGATTCAAAGTAGCAGTAGCTTGATAGCCTTCTTCGACGCGGCTGTCGAATACTTGCGGCTCTAAATATTCCGGTTTAATTTGTAAATCTGTTTTGCCCCAATGTCCGAAACTCAAGCTTTCTCGGTGGGCCCAAAACTTATTTACATCGGGGAATGTACGGCACAAATAGCTATCTTTCGGGCCGAGAATTTGAGCTGCACCGCCGCTGTAAGGTTGACCGCCTCTGGGGTCTTCGATGGAATACATGAAGGCAAAGGATTGTCCGTGAATGGGTAATGTTATTCGATAGTACCAGCCTTCAAAAAAGCGGCGGGAACTGCCGTCCCAGTGGTAGCCGCTGTGGGGAGTTTCAATAGTTTTGAGTTTTGAGAGTGAATTTGACATAAAATTACCAATAGCAGAAAGAAGAGTCAGTAGTCAGTAGTCAGTAGTCAGTAGTCATTAGTTAACGGTTAACAGTCAACAGTTAACAGTCAACGGCTAACAATGCCCAATCCCCAATGCCCAATGCCCAATTCCCAATTCCCAATTCCCAATTCCTAATGACTAATATGATAGGTTATTAATTATGTCTTTAGCACTTTGGCGATCGCCCTTAGCTCGTGCGCTCCACCGCAACCGCAGTCTTGCTTTTGCCCGCTACTTGCAACTAGCAACTGTTCGCGCCACCGGGCGTCCGGCTAACCGCACTGTGGTGTTTCGAGGCTTTTTAGAAGACACCAACCAGTTAAAGTTTATTACAGATATTCGGAGTCAAAAGGCAGAGGAAATTAACCTCTATCCTTGGGGGGAAATTTGCTGGTATTTCCCAAAAACTCGCGAACAATTTCGGATTGCTGGAAAGCTAGTTTTGGTAGGGGCAGATTATCCAGAGGCCCAGTTGTGCTCATCGCGCCGCACAGCTTGGCAGGAGCTTTCTGAGGCGGCTCGATCGCAATTTGCTTGGCCGCATCCGGGGGATGACAAAGCCCCGGCTAGTGCTTTTGATTCTGCTGCCCCAGATGCGATCGAGCCGCTGCCTAATTTTTGCTTGCTGTTGTTGGAACCGGAAACGGTGGATTTGTTGGAGTTGCGGGGGGAACCGCAGAACCGATCGCTTTATCGGCGCGACGGGGAGGGAAATTGGTCGGTGCGCGAGGTCAATCCTTGAAAAAGAAGTCAACCGATTTTAGATTTTAGATTTTAGATTTTAGATTGAAGAAAGCGACTCCACTGATAAATCTGGGTAGTCATTAGTCAGTGATTATTGGTTATTGGTTATTTGTTACCAATAACCTTCCAGGCCCCATTGCCAATTCCCTGTTTGGCCAATTCAAATTTTAGATGCCGCTGCCGTCGAAAAATTCTTGAATTGCTTTATCTTTTAACTTGCAGCTAGGGGTTGTAAGTAGCTGTGTTTTTTCGGCTACGGCTACATTGCTGGCTTGGTTTAAAGCTTCTGATACTGAGTGGAAATTGTGGGAATTGGCAACAGAAGTTAAGGAGACAGATGCTTGAGGAACCAAACTTTTTACTTGCTGTTCGAGGGACTCGATACGATCGAGCAAAGAGCGAATTACTACAGCTTCCGAATCCGGCAAACTGCCGTGTTCTAGGGGATTGACGCGCACTCCCGATCGATAGACGATGCGGCCGGGAATCCCTACCACTGTGCAGTCAGATGGTACGTCGCGGAGCACGACGGAACCGGCGCCGATGCGGACGTTATTGCCAATTTGCAGATTGCCGAGTACCTTGGCGCCGGCACCTACAACTACATTTTCGCCGACGGTAGGGTGACGCTTGCCGCTTTGTTTGCCAGTTCCGCCCAGGGTGACACCTTGGTAAATTAGGGCAAAATCGCCGATAATGGCTGTTTCGCCGATCACAACCCCCATACCGTGGTCGATGAATACGCTTTTGCCGATGGTTGCCCCTGGGTGGATTTCAATTCCGGTCAAAAACCGAGCCATGTGGGAAATCAAGCGGGGGATGAAGGGAAGCCCCAACACATAAAGCCAGTGTGCGAGGCGGTGCAGCACTAGGGCCTGAAGACCGGGGTAGCAAAACAAAACTTCCAGCCAGTTGCGAGCGGCAGGGTCGCGATCGAAAATTATACTGAAGTCAGCTCTAAGAGTCTTTAGCACTTTCGGAGTTACCTATTTTGGTTAAACACGCCACTTTCGATTTTACATTTTACTTGATGGCGGAAGTGAGCGGTCGATCGGGAGATTGGGTAGTGGGAGATTAAGAGAGTGGGAGATTGGGGAAATTGGGGCATGGGGCATGGGGCATGGGGCATGGGGCATGGGGCATGGGGCATGGGGCATGGGGCATGGGGCATGGGGCATGGGAACTGACAACAAATAACCAATAACTAATAACCAATAACTACTGACTACTGACTACTGACTACTGACTACTGACTATTCCTGTACTGAGATTGTATAGTTAGACTTGACTCCGGGTTCGAGAGTACCTACCCAAATCCTGTAAGATCCTGCTTGCCAGTCTGAATCAAGTATGCCAGCATCTTTATTCTGACCTATATCGTCTCCGCAGCGCACCGCATTACCGGGGCCTTGTACGAGTAAGGTTGTGTCCTTTCCTCCGCTGTTGATTTGGAGTGTGAGTTTTGAAAAGTTTTGCTGCAAAACTATGATGTGGTCGGGAGTTGGGGTGGCAAAACCCAAACATTTGTTTTTGTGGCGATCGGCGTTGGCTATGGCAGATAGAGAGTACGATCCGCCTGTGGAACCTCTCAAAACTGCTGTTGGGGCTGCAAAACCTCGCGATAAAGTTAAAGTGCCGAAATTGGCTGTTTCTGCTAAAACTGGTAGGGCGGCGATCGCCGCGATCACACCCAAGAGCGCACCGTTTTTGAAATTGGCTCCCTGATTAAACAACATGGCAATACTCCAGGCGTCACAACTTAACATCACAATTCAGAATTTACCCATCGCAGCCCCTAGCATCCAAACTGTGGAGGAAGAATAATTTTTTTTAAATTAGTTCAAAACCTCCTGGCTTCTCTTCCTTATGTCTATCAGGACAATCCCTGTACGATCGCGCTCGCTTGTGCCACTCGGATTTCTGCCACAGGCGATCGACTCATATCCGAAATTGTACGGTGTCAAGATGATAAATTTGATACTCCTAGCCTTGCTGTTGGCGATCGGTTCCCTATTGACACAGGCCTTGGTATTGTTACCTATAGGTCTATCTGGCTGGCTCCACCTCCCTAATTGGCTGAGCCTGGCCTTGATTTTTCTGGCTATTTCTTGGTGCTTGGGGGATTAGTGAGCAGCCAACACTCAGCATTCATGAGTGATGAGTTATTAATGATTAGTCAAAAGTTAATTATCCATTCCGCTTCCCCCAAGGGTCAAGGCCCGATCGCCCCCGGTCTGATGATGTATACTTCACAATTGACAATTCAAGAATCTAAAATCTAGGATTTGACATCTACCTATAGAATGATGCAACGACAAGTTTATTCGATCTCAGGATTTCACTCTTCTGACAAAAGCCTGGGGGAAACTCCTAAAAAACAGGATCGTCCGATACATCGGGCGATCGTGTTAATGCTGGTGGCAACAGGTTTGCTAGGCCTGCACGCTAGTCGGCTGGTGGAATTGCAACTGATACAAGGGAAGCAAAACCGGGAAAGAGCCGAAAACAATCGCGTTCGCCTAGTGCCCATGCCGGCGAATCGCGGACATATTGTCGATCGCCAAGGCAAGTTGCTAGCGGCAAACAATTTAGCTCGATCGGTATATTTGTGGCCGAAAGAACAAACGCCGGAAGAGTGGAAAGCGACAGCAGAAAAGTTGAGTCCGCTGGTTAAAATCCCGGTACAAGAAATTTTAAAAAAATTAAAAGAGGTCGATCCTCAATCCTACAGACCCGTGCGGCTCAAGCAAGCAATGCCACCAGAGGTGTTTGTGCCGCTAGCAGAACAGGTGGGACAAATGCGGGGAGTGGAAGTGCGGCCAGAAGCGAACCGCTACTATCCCGAAGGCAGTTTGGCGGCTCACGTGATCGGATATATTGGCGAAGCTACCGCAGCCGACTTGGAAGCTCATCCTGAATATCCGATGGGGATGATTGTCGGTCAAATGGGCATAGAAGCGAGCTCTAACCAGAAGATTGCGGGAGTGTGGGGCGATCGGCTGATCGAGGTAAATGCCCAAAATCAAGAATTGCGGCTGATGGGAGAGACACCGCCCAAACCCGGTGAGGCGGTGCAGCTAACCATAGACTTGTCCATGCAAAAAGCAGCCGAAAAAGCCCTGGGGCAGCGCCGGGGAGCAGTAGTGGCGCTGGATGTCAAAACCGGGGCGGTATTAGTTATGGCCAGCCACCCGACTTTTGACCCCAATCTGTTTACGCGAAAAATCACTAAGGATGAGTGGAAAACTCTTCAAGACCCGGAAAATCCATTTTTGAATCGGGCCATGCAAGGCTATCCCCCCGGCAGCACCTTTAAAATTGTGACTTCCGTCGCGGGCCTGGAGTCGGGCAAATTTTCGCCGGACTCAATTCTCGGTACTTCGTCTTACATTACTGTGGGGGGAATTGATTTTAACGAACACAGCGGCGGTTACGGCGACATCGGCTTTCGGGATGCTTTGGCTTTCAGCAGCAATACATTTTTTTATCAAGTGGGGATTAGTACCGGGCCTGAGCAAATTTCTAAGTGGGGACACCGCCTGGGAATTGGCAAGGATACGGATTTGAATCTTTTGGGGCTAGGCGGCGGCGATCACGGTCAAATCCCGACGCCGGAGGAGAAGGAGAAACTTTATAAAGAACCTTGGTATGCGGGTGATACGGTAACGATGTCGATCGGTCAGGGGTTGGTGTTGGTGACTCCTTTGGAGGCGGCGGTGATGGTGAGTTCGATCGCTAATGGGGGTTATCGGGTGAAGCCTCATCTGTTGACTTCTATGACCGGTACAGCGGAGACTCAACGGGTACATACGGGGATGAAACCTTCAACAATTCAGGTGGTTAAGGAAGGACTGATCGCGGTGGTTGCCCAGGGTACGGGACAGGGGATGAATGACGGTACGATTCCGCTGACGGCGGGCAAAACAGGGACTTCGGAGGTCATTGGACAGGAGGATCACTCTTTGTATGTCGCCTTCGGGCCCGCTGACAAGCCGGAAATTGCGATCGCCGTGATTGTGGAAAATGGCGGTTATGGTTCTGTTGCCGCGGCCCCGATCGCGAAAGAGGTGTTTCAAGCTTATTTTGGGCAACAGAAAAAGGTGAAGCAGTCAGTAGTTATTAGTCCTTAGTCCTTAGTCAGTAGTCAGTAGTCCTTAGTTATTGGGAATTGGGAATTGGGAATTGGGCATAGTTTCTTGTTTTTCATTCTGACTAATGACTACTGACTAAGGACTAATGACTTCTAACTAATTGAGCCGCATAAATATTGTAGCTTTGCGAATTCCTGTTATTTCTCCCGTACTTGTGACAGTGAGCGATCGCAAGTGGTCGAACAAAGGTCTTGCCGAAAGTTCAATTAACCTCAACAGCGGGATTTGTTTTTCCCAAATTGCCCTGCTGGAGGGCCAGTCTAAATAAAAATAGCCGTCGTTAGATGGCGGTAGCGGTTCAATGCTGGTTTGAAAGTCTTGATTGGCAACTAAAGAGCCTGTTTCTGCTGCTTCTAGTGCTGCGTCCATTGCTTCTACTGAAGTGGTGAAAATTTCGTATTTGCCGACGGTGGCTCGGATTCCTTTTGCCTCGGTTTCGATCGCACTTTTTCTATTATTTTCTCTCCCATAATTGGGGTTCGTTGTCAACTGCGTCCAAGCGGTAATTTTCTGGTTTCTGAGAGTGAAGCTGCCGATGCTGTATTCTTTGCTGCGGGCAATTTCATCGAGTTTGTCGATCGCCTTTTGGGAATCGGCAGAGTTTTCGGCGGCAAAAATCCAGTCGGCACCATTTGACGAATTCGGAAGCACTGCTAAAGCGTATTCTCCTTGTACCCAGTCAAATATATCCTGCGGCAGGTTGACGCCCCAAAGTTGCTGAATATCTCCCAGGGTGCGATCGACTAATTTTGAGACTTCTGGATTAGTAGAAACCGCCGATGACAAATCAGTCCAAAAATTCCTTAAATCGGTGCTGGCGACCGCGAAAGGACTCGCTGAGGGAATGTATTGCAAGGCTTGCACCGGTTCGGAGAGTGTTGGAGAAGCTGTGTTTTCTCGCGATGTCACTAAAGCAGTTTGAGCCAGCAATCCCCGTCGGTTGACTCCGACAGCAACTGCGAGGGAATTAAGAGAAACTTGGGGATTTTGCTCGGTTGCTGATTGCGGGAGATTGACAAATGCTAAAGCGATTCTGCCTTGATTTAGCTGCTGCAAAGCTTTTTGATATTCCGGGGTATTGTTGAGATTTAGGTTGGCTGATTCAACGTTATTAATTGCATCTCGAATCACAATTGGGGTATTGGAAAATAAAACAAAACTTTGGTTATTCCCAGAATTTAAATTACCGCCGATGGCTGCTGTTGCGAAGCTGGATGGCAACTTGGAAGTCGGCAGAGAAAACGGGTTAAAAGGGGAAAGCGAAGCAGATTTTTTCTGGGATATTGGTGCTTGTTTATAATTAATTTTCACGCCTTTATATATTTCCGACTGCACTGTTTTATCGCCACGAGATTGTTGGCGCCAGTAGGAGTCGATAAATTTTTGGCTGCGATCGACCTTTTGGGAGGAAACCGCCAGCAAAAACCCGGCTTGTTTGCCGTTGCTGCTGTCGCCATCGAAATCTGGCGTTGTGACTGCGAGGGTAATTTCGTCACCTATCCAAGGTTGGATATCTCGACTGTAATCGAGGCCTGTATTGCCGAGGAGACTTTTTTTGATTTGCTCAAATTCTGCGTGCGATCGACTTCTTTCTTCGGGAGTGGCAAAAACTTGTCGCAATGCTTCGAGGCGATCGGGATTTACCAGCATTGAAGCTAACAAAGGTGCTTGTTTCGAGACAAACACAGCCGCAGCCGGAGTAGTTGTCGGCCCGCCGGCGAGCAAATTCAGGGGAGTTTGAGTTGTCAGCCAGTAAAAACCACCGGCACTCAAGCCTAAGAGTGCCAAGACGCCAGCAATGAGGAAAGAAAAGAACGATCGCAGCTTCATACAACAAGGACTAATGACCACAGTCTATTATTAACTAGAGTAGCGCATGACCGTAGCTCTCGGCAGATACTTTTTGTTCAGTTCGCAAAACAAAAAGATAAACTAAAATATACTCAAGCTTTAAAACCCAAGTAAAATGCTAACAATATCAACGCCCCCCGAACAGCGAGTTTTACTGCCAAATATCAGTTGGCAGTTATATGAAAGCCTGCTAGCGGAACTGGGCAACCAACGTTCCACCAGAATTGCTTATCATCAAGGTCAATTAGAAATTATGGTGCCGCTACCGGAACATGAAAATCGCAACAGGCTGATCGATCGCTTAATTGTAACTCTCATAGAAGAACTCAATCTAGAGTACAACCCCTTTGGCTCGATGACGATCAAAAAACGCAAAAAAGCAGCGGGTAAAGAACCAGATTCCTGTTATTATATCCAGAATGAAGCACTGGTCAGAGGGAGAACAGAATTAGACTTTGCTCAAGATCCGCCGCCCGATTTAGCACTGGAAATTGATATTACCAGCAGTTCCTTAAATCAATTCGATTTATATGCAGATTTAGGCGTACCCGAAATTTGGCGGTACGATGGACGAAGCATCAAGTTTTATCAATTGCAAAATGGCGAATATGCCGAGTGCAATTTTTCGCGGGCTTTCCCGATGCTACCTACTGCAAAAGTTGAGGAATTTATCGATCGCTGTCAAACTACAGGCGCAACCACAGCAGTGCGAGAATTACGGGAATGGGTCAATCGATTTTAGATTTTAGATTTTAGATTTTAGATTTTAGAATTGAAGCATTCACCCCACGAATAAATACGTTCGGCAAGTTTCATCGGATACAGGTTTTTTATTTTTCCACGGATGAATCCGGGGGCTTGTATCCTGGATGCTTTCGGTAAAAAATCAAAAAAATCAGTAATTGTGTAGTCTACCACGGCACTCCTCGCGCATCGGAAAAATCTGCATCTAGAACCGCCCCCGGATCGAATACAGCATCAGTTAAATCAGCCTTTCTAAACGACGTTATCGACAATTTTTCTATTTGTTCAACAGCTATAAAAAATCCGATCGCAGTTAACCCCAGAATTACCCCAGAAACCAAAAATAAGACAATTCCCCTGATAGTATCTCCGCCCAAAAATGTCACAATACCGCTAGCCCCGATCGCAGCCGCAGCCCCAGCCACAGCCCCCGCCACAATTCCAGCCTCGCACCGAGTCGCAGCAATCGCCGTAGCAGCGGTTCCAGCCACCGCCGCAGCCCCCGCATCCGCCCCGGCAATCAGTCCAGTCAAAGCCCCAGCCGCCGTCACAGTCACCGCTGTCACCCCAGCCCTAGCAATCAAATTTCTCACCCGCCTGCGGCTTTGTCCAGTTCTGACACCCTGAAAATTTGCCCCCCTCAAAATCGCCCCGGTGAAATTGCAGCCTCGAATGTCGGAACCGCTGAAATTCGCCCCTGACAAGTCAAGCCCTTTAAAAGAACGGTTTCGCAAGTTTTGGTTAGCAAAATTGAGATTTCGAGGTAAAGTCATTCGATTTTAGATTTTAGATTTTAGATTTTAGATTAACCAACGCATTGCGCCTGGGTTTTTAGATTTTAGATTATAGATTTTAGATTAACCAACCGCAGGGCATTTAGAATAAAGCCTGTGGTTTATAACGAGTTTCCATGTCTCCCATCTCCGAATCCCCATTTTCCCCCGAACAAATTGCCGGTGAAAGACTCACACCTGAAGAATATGAAGAAATCGTTCAGCGTCTAGGCCGCCATCCTAATAAAGCTGAATTGGGAATGTTCGGCGTCATGTGGAGCGAACACTGCTGTTACAAAAATTCGCGGCCACTATTAAAACAGTTTCCCACAGAGGGCGATCGAATTCTCGTCGGGCCTGGAGAAAATGCCGGCGTCGTAGACTTGGGATACGGCTTGCAACTCGCCTTCAAAATTGAATCCCACAACCACCCCTCAGCAGTCGAACCTTTCCAAGGTGCGGCAACCGGTGTCGGCGGGATTCTCCGCGATATCTTCACAATGGGTGCTCGCCCGATCGCACTTTTAAATTCCCTGCGTTTCGGCAACTTAGACGATGCTAAAACTCAGAGATTGTTCAAAGGCGTAGTATCGGGAATTTCCCATTATGGAAATTGCATCGGAGTACCCACAGTTGGCGGCGAAGTTTACTTCGATCCTGCCTATTCCGGCAACCCGCTAGTTAACGTCATGGCCTTGGGTTTAATGGAAACTCAAGAAATCGTCAAATCCGGGGCATCCGGCATCGGAAATCCAGTGCTTTACGTCGGTTCAACTACCGGGCGAGATGGCATGGGAGGAGCAAGTTTTGCCAGTGCAGAATTGACAGACAAATCAATGGACGATCGCCCCGCCGTCCAAGTAGGAGATCCATTTTTAGAAAAATCCTTAATTGAAGCTTGTTTAGAAGCATTCAAAACCGGTGCAGTCGTCGCCGCCCAAGATATGGGTGCAGCGGGAATCACCTGTTCGACATCAGAAATGGCAGCCAAAGGCGGCGTCGGCATTGAATTCGATTTAGACAAAGTTCCCGTTCGAGAAAGCGGTATGGTTCCTTACGAATACCTGCTTTCGGAATCCCAAGAACGGATGTTGTTTGTTGCCCAAAAAGGACGCGAACAGGAATTAATCGATATTTTCCACCGCTGGGGATTGCACGCGGTTGTAGCGGGGACAGTTATCGAAAAGCCGATCGTCCGAATTCTATTTAAAGGCGAAATCGCTGCCGAAATTACCGCAACTGCTTTGGCAGATAACACGCCAATTTATCACCGAGAACTGTTGACAGAGCCGCCAGAATATGCTAAAAAAGCATGGGAATGGACAGCGGATTCGCTGCCACAATCCACAGTTACAGGTATCGAAATTAACGGCAATTTCCAAACTTGGAATCAGATTTTGCTGACGCTTTTAGATACTCCCACCATCGCTTCTAAACGCTGGGTTTATCGCCAATACGACCATCAAGTGCAAAACAATACAGTTGTTTTGCCGGGAGGCGCTGATGCTGCGGTTGTTAGATTGCGTCCGCTAGAACCTTGCCAATCTTCCCTTGCTGAAGGGGTAGAAGTACACCCCCTTGCTAAGGGGGATCTACTGAGAGGAAATGCCGTTTCTCTAGCTTCCGAAAGCAAACAGGAAGAAGAGGTAATTCCTCTATTTACAAAGGCACAAGGTAGGGAAACTCCAAAAGTTTCTCCCCCCCTTAGCAAGAAGGAAGCGCCCTTGGGGATGATTCCTGGAGTTGCTGCAACGGTTGATTGCAATTCTCGTTATGTTTATCTCGATCCTTATGAAGGTGCAAAAGCAGTCGTAGCGGAAGCAGCCAGAAACTTAAGCTGTGTGGGCGCTGAACCTCTGGCAGTTACGGATAATTTGAATTTTGGCAGTCCCGAAAAGCCGATCGGATATTGGCAGTTAGCGTCAGCTTGTCACGGGATTGCTGATGCTTGTCGGGAGTTGGGAACGCCTGTTACTGGCGGCAATGTTTCTCTTTACAATGAAACGGTTGATGCTGAGGGAAATCCTCAACCAATTTATCCGACTCCGGTAATCGGAATGGTGGGGTTAATTCCCGATTTGAAGAAGATTTGCGGCCAAGCTTGGCTAAAAAAAGGCGATTTAATTTATGTGCTGGGAATTGGTGAATCATCCCCAAACTCAGAAGTTTCATCTGAAAGCTCAAAAATCGAAACTTCTCCTACTTTGGGAGGTTCGGAATATTTAGCGGCAATTCACGGGATTGTAGCTGGGAAACCGCCAAGGATAGATTTTGAGTTAGAAAGAAAAGTGCAATCGGTTTGTCGCGATGGAATTCGGCAAGGTTGGGTATGTTCTGCCCATGATTGTGCGGAAGGTGGAATTGCGATCGCCCTCGCTGAATGCTGTATTTCTGGTAAACTGGGTGCGGAAATTCATCTCAGTTTCAATTCGGCAAATGTCGGCCGCTGGGATGAAATTTTGTTTGGTGAAATGGGCAACTGCATTGTAGTTTCAGTCGCCCCGAAAAATCAAGGGATTTGGGAGTCTTACCTGCAAGAACATTTGACTAAAATGTGGCATAAAATCGGTTTAGTTGGCGGGGCTGAATCAGCTTTGCGGGTGTTGAGTGCTGACAATCAAGTGTTAATTGAGGTTGGGATGGGTGATATGGGCGATCGATTCTATAATGCGATCGAGCGTCGGATTGCATCTGCCTGACAACCTGAAGTTTCGCTCCCCCTAAATCCCCCTTAAAAAGGGGAGTAGGGGCTGACTTTGAATACTCTTGTCCCCCCCTTCTTAAGGGGGGCTAGGGGGGATCTCCGGGTTTAAAACACACCCTAGAGCCCCGACTTCTTACAAAATTCACGATTCTTAGAAAAACCTATAACAGAAATCGGGGTTCTTAGACACTATACAATATAAACAGTATCATTCATAAAATAAATGATTTGCTGTATCAACCCCAACTGCCCCAATCCTCAAAACCCTGACGGGCAAACATATTGCATCAGTTGTGGCCTGGAACTCGTACCCATCCTGCGAAATCGTTTCCGCATGATCAAACTCCTCGGTCAAGGTGGCTTCGGCAGAACCTATTTAGCAGAAGATATTGATAGACTAAATCAACCCTGTGTCGTTAAACAATTAGCACCCGATGTCCAGGGAACTTGGGCGATTAACAAAGCGGTAGAATTATTTCAGCTAGAAGCTAGACAACTGCAACAGCTAGGACAACATCCCCAAATTCCCTCACTAGATGCCTATTTTGAAGACAACAAATATTTGTATCTCGTACAGCAGTTTGTGGATGGGGATAATTTGTTGACGCTTTTCCAAAATCAGGGAATTTTGCAACAAAGCCAAGTTAAGCAACTATTACTCGAACTTCTACCTGTTCTCAAGTTTATTCACGAACAAAAAATTATTCACCGAGATATCAAGCCTGAGAATATTATGCGCCGTCGCAGCGACGGTTTGTTAATGCTGATTGATTTCGGAGTTTCCAAACAGTTGTCGGGAACAGTGATATCGCGCCAGGGAACGCAAATTGGTTCGCATGGTTATGCACCGCTTGAACAAATGAAAGGGGGTGAAGCTTATGCAGCAAGCGATTTATTTAGCTTGGGGGCGACTGCTTTTCATCTACTGACAGGGCTATATCCTTTTGATTTGTGGGTGGATCAAGGTTATAGTTGGACGGCCAATTGGCAGGAACATTTGAAAAGCCCCATAGAAAAGGGATTGGAAGTGATTTTATCTAAGTTGTTGGCAAAAGATATCCAGCAGCGCTATCAATCAGCCGAGGAAGTTTTAATAGATTTTCAACATCACTCAAGACAAACTCCCCCACCGACACCAACTCCCGCGCCGACTTTAAAAAGGTTTGACTTTGACCCGGTGACAGTTGAGGTGCGGGGTAACATAAGTAGCCGTCAACGCCGTCAAGCACAATTTTTTAGTGAAAATTTAGGTAGCGGTGCAATCTTAGACATGGTAGCAATTCCTGGTGGCAGTTTCGTGATGGGTTCCCCCAATACCGAAGCAGGGCGAAGTAACAATGAAGGGCCGCAGCGTACTGTTAATATCTCTCCTTTTTTTATGGGTAAATATCCCATTAATCAAGAACAGTGGGAAGTAGTGATGGGGAATAACCCTTCTGATATCAAAGGTTTGAAACGTCCTGTAGAACAAGTAAGCTGGAATAATGCTCTGGAATTCTGCCAGAAAATTTCTCAAAAAACTGGCAAGATTTATCGCTTACCTTCGGAAGCCGAATGGGAATATGCTTGTCGCGCCGGAACTACAACGCCTTTCTATTTTGGTGACACGATTACGCCGAATTTAGTTAATTATAATGGCAATTATCCCTACGGTGCTGCGCCGAAGGGACTTTACCGCGAAAAAACAACGGATGTGGGGCGTTTTCCACCTAATGCCTTTGGTTTATACGATATGCACGGGACTGTTTGGGAATGGTGCAGCGATAAATGGCATGGTAATTATAACGGCGCACCGACTGACGGAAGTTCTTGGGAAACTGGAACAGATAATAACCGAGTGCTGCGTAGTGGTTCATGGAACTGCAATGCCTTCTATTGCCGTAGTGCCTATCGTGGCAGGCATTCGGCGATCCATCGCAGCAAGCACCTCGGTTTTCGTGTGGCGGTAGCTTCGGTTTCTTCCTCGTCCTAGTTTCCGCGTAGTAGTGGTAGGGTGCGTCGCATTGAACAATCTACAAATCAAATCGACAATCTCGCAGCGACGCACCACACAATAGTAAGGTGCGTCGCATTAAAAATCTGCAAATTGCCTAGAAAATTTCACAGCGACGCACCCTACAAATTAGGCTAATTTTTTCAATCGCCCTATCAATCGTCGATTCAATGGCCCAGTCAATCTATACAATATAAACAATATCATTCCTAAAATAAATGATTTGCTGCATCAATCCCGACTGCCCCAACCCTCAGAACCCCGACGGGCAAACATATTGCATCAGTTGTGGCCTTGAACTCGTACCCATCCTGCGAAATCGCTTCCGCATGATCAAACTCCTCGGTCAAGGTGGCTTCGGCAGAACCTATTTAGCAGAAGATATTGATAGACTAAATCAACCCTGTGTCGTTAAACAATTAGCACCCGATGTCCAGGGAACTTGGGCGATTAACAAAGCGGTAGAATTATTTCAGCTAGAAGCTAGACAACTGCAACAGCTAGGACAACATCCCCAAATTCCATCACTAGATGCCTACTTTGAAGACAACAAATATTTGTATCTCGTACAACAGTTTGTGGATGGGGATAATTTGTTGACGCTTTTCCAAAATCAGGGAATTTGGCAAGAAAGCCAAGTTAAGCAACTATTACTAGAACTTCTACCTGTTCTCAAGTTTATTCACGAACAAAAAATCATTCACCGAGATATTAAGCCTGAGAATATTATGCGCCGTCGCAGCGACGGTTTGTTAATGTTGATTGATTTTGGAGTTTCCAAACAGTTGTCGGGAACAGTGATATCGCGACAGGGAACGCAAATTGGTTCGCATGGTTATGCACCGCTTGAACAAATGCAAGGGGGTGAAGCTTATGCAGCCAGCGATTTGTTTAGCTTGGGGGCGACGGCTTTTCATCTACTGACGGGGGTACATCCTTATGGTTTGTGGACGGAGCACGGTTATAGCTGGACTGGAAATTGGCAGCAACATTTGAAAAATCCCATAGACAAGGGGTTGGAATTGATTTTATCTAAGTTGTTGGCAAAAGATATCCAGCAGCGCTATCAATCAGCAGAGGAAGTTTTAATAGATTTTCAAGGTCAGTCAAGACCAACTCCCGCACCGATACCAAATCCCACAATTCCTGTGATTCCACAGCACTCTTTGCCGTTACGAACTAACACAACAAGGCGAGGTTTCTTGCAATTAGCGGGTTTTGCTGGGGGAGGATTTGCATTAGCTGTGCTGGGTCAAAGTTTGTTGAACAACAAAACTTCTTCATCTTCACCAAATCTTCCACCTTCATCCAACAAGGCGACCCCATCTCCTAAATCATCAGCTCAAAAATCCTCTCCAAAAACTACAGCAAAAAGTTCATCGCCAAAACCATCTCCACAATCTGTAGCAGAAAGTCCATCGCCAAAACCATCTCCCAAACCCGCACCAGAAACTCCACAAACTAAGCCATTTTCCAATGCTTTAAAAAGCTTTACTTTTGAAACAGTGACAGTCAACTCAACGGGGCAAATTGCCAACCGCCGTCAAGGAAAAGCACAGGCTTTTATAGAAAATATGGGGAATGGTATTACTCTAGACATGGTAGCAATTCCTGGGGGCACTTTCGTGATGGGTTCGCCCGATACGGAAGCCGGACGAAGTAGCTATGAAGGGCCGCAGCGTACCGTGAATATCCCTGCTTTTTTTATGGGTAAATATGAGATAACTCAAGAACAATACCAAGCGGTGATGGGAAATAACCCTTCTGAGTTCAAAGGTGCGAAACTTCCTGTCGAAAAAGTAAGCTGGAATGACGCTGTGGAATTCTGCAAGCGGCTTTCTAAAAAAACAGGCAAGACTTATCGCTTACCTTCACAAGCGGAATGGGAATATGCTTGTCGCGCCGGAACTAAAACACCTTTCTATTTTGGCGAAACTATTACCCCGGATTTAGTGAATTATAATGGCAATAATCCCTACGCTGGGGCATCGAAGGGACTTTACCGCAAACAAACAACTGATGTCGGGAATTTTTCACCCAATGCTTTTGGACTTTATGATATGCACGGAAATGTGTGGGAATGGTGCAGTCATCTCGACAACGATCGAAGCGATCGCCGGGTGCGGTGTGGCGGTTCCTGGAAGGACTCTGCGGTGAATTGTCGCAGTGCGTATCGTCTTAGCAATTTGGCGGGCGATCGTTACTCGGACATCGGTTTTCGCGTGGCTTTGGTTTCCGCGTAGTCTCCAGTTTCCGTTGCTGTGCTGTAGTCTCCCGCGAGGACTTTTCTTTTAAGGCTTGGCGGTTTCAACCTGGTTTATAAATATAGTCCTTGACGCATCAAAACCTTCATAACCCGGTTTTTTGCGGTTTGTAGCGCGTCTTCTGGGCAAAAAAAACCGGTTTCTGACTACCTGTGCATAAGTCCTATAATAGTTAAAATAGGCCAAGGTCACACATCAGGAAGGATAAAAAATATGACCATCAATCTTCCTCTTCCCGATTCAATTGAAAATTTTATTAACGAACAAGTGGCAATCGGAGGTTACAGTAATGCAGCGGAATACATCTTGCACCTAATTCGCCAAGAACAAGCAAGATCCGCGCGGGTTGAGTCGTTATTGTTGGCTGGTTTGGATAGTGGCAATTCTATAGAGATTAACGATGATTGGTGGGAGCAAAAACGCGCTCAGTTGGTGCAGAAACTTGACCGACAGCAGCAATGAATGTAGCATCTCAGCAGTTGCCTAATTTAACGGCAAAAACTAAGTCAGAAGCCCTAGTGATTATAGCAGATAGCGGCTTTGTATTCAAAACTAAAACAGAGGGTGGATATGAAACATTCGAGCATCCTGATGGTAGTTTAATTCATATTAGACCCGCTGGTGAAATTGTCCGAACCCGGCCTAAAATTAAAAACGATCGCGGTAAAAGTTACCGCCGCCGATACGACCAGTTTGGCAATCAGATTCAATTCATGCCAGGTTCAAACACCCACAGTACCGGAGAAAATATAATTATATGACTCTTACAGCCGTGAAGCGTAGCTATCCCGTAGGGAATCGCCCTTTAAAACATTTTTGCATAGAAGACTTGAAAAGTGCCGACCTTGCAGGCATTACTCTAATCCCCCAACCTTTAACCTTGCGCTTAGACTTTACATTCGGAACCGGGATTTATGACACTTCCATCGAATTCTATCAACTCGTTCATCAGGTAATCTCTCAACCAGTCAACTCCGACTCCCAAGAGTCTTGCTTCTGGGTGGGTAACGCAGAATTAAGACAATTGACAGAAGATAAGAGTCAAATTTTATCTACTTTGTCCTATCCTTTTCAAAATCAAGCCGGTTTGGTTGAGACAGGTTCTTCGTCCCTTTTCTACTTTCGACTGGAAGGGGATATTTGTATCGAAGTAGTTTGCGGTAGTTACAAAATTTTTCAAGAATTGGAATCGGCGGTTGAAACCGCGTCTACAAAAACGAAAACCTGATGGTGCGCGGGTTGAAGCTGTAGGGTGCGTCGCCATCTACCATAAGTAAGAGCGCAAATCTCATAGCGACGCACCCTACAAAATACGACATTACTTAATACTCGATCGCGCCAAAAATGACATTACATGGCCGCACAGATTCCCATGATGATATAGTAGGTCAATTCCCTGAAAAAGTCAAGCTCGATCGCCCTTAAATCCTAATATTTCAAAAAGCCCGTGAAGCAATTTTATAATTTATTTACCATTGCACGATCGCCTATTTCTTCGTCCCCCTCTGCTGGGACGAGAGTTTGACTCTTAAGCGATTTCAAGAGACTGTTGGCGAATTTAAAAATGGTTTCACCCCTTACCCCCTAAAAATAGTGGCTCTAGACTAAATATTTAATTGACCATATAGTTATTAACTACCAAGAGCGAACCCCAATGCTGCATTCCAGATGTGAGGGGTAACACCCTCGGCGAATTAGCCAACAGTATTTTTCAATCGCCGAATCCCTCGCCCGCCCTTAATCAAGGTTAATATAGGATTTGGCGGCGATCGATACTACAATGCCATTAAACGCCGCATCGCTTCTGTCTGAAATGCTACACGATTTGGAAATAATGACAGATCCGTGGCAAGATTAAGGGAATGTTAAGTTATGCGACGCCTTCGCAAACAAGATTTCCCGCTGAAACTGTCCCCCTAACCCACCTTCCCCATTAGGAACCCACCCATCTATGATTCCCAACCATTCCTTCGCGGCTGACGAGCATTCTAGCAAACCCGACAAGCCCGAGGAAGCTTGTGGCGTTTTTGGTATCTACGCACCGGGTGAAGATGTAGCCAAGTTGACCTACTTCGGTTTGTATGCCTTGCAGCACCGGGGTCAGGAATCCGCAGGGATTGCCACCTTTGACGGTGAAAAAGTCCACCTGCACAAAGATATGGGACTGGTTTCCCAAGTCTTCAACGAATCGAGTTTAGGTCACTTGCCCGGTAACTTAGCCGTAGGCCACACTCGCTACTCTACTACCGGCTCGTCGCGCGTGGTCAACGCTCAGCCTGTGGTTGTCGAAACTCGTTTGGGAAGTCTGGCTTTAGCACATAACGGGAATCTTGTCAATACCAAAGAATTGCGGGAAGAATTGATGTCTCGCAACTGCGACTTTGTGAGCACGACGGATTCAGAGGCGATCGCAGTGGCGATCGGTTCCGAGGTAGACAAGGGCAAAGACTGGCTGGAAGCAGCGATCAGCGCGTTTGCTATGTGCCAAGGAGCCTTTAGTTTGACGATCGCCACCCCCAAAGGCGTGATGGGAGTCCGCGACCCCCAGGGCGTCCGCCCGTTGGTAATTGGCATCCTCCCCACAACTCCGGTACGATACGTTTTAGCATCGGAAACTTGTGGCTTGGATATTATCGGTGCTGAATTTTTGCGGGACGTAGAACCCGGGGAATTAGTTTGGATTACAGAGGAAGGTATGGCTTCCTTCCACTGGAGTCAGCAGCAGAAGCGCAAACTTTGCATCTTTGAAATGATCTATTTTGCTCGACCCGACAGCCAGATGGAAGGTGAAAGTTTGTACAGCTACCGACTGCGGATCGGGCGTTTGTTGGCAGCAGAATCTCCGGCTGATGCTGATATAGTCATAGGCGTTCCCGATTCTGGAATCCCGGCGGCGATCGGCTTTTCTCAAGCTTCCGGCATTCCTTACGCCGAAGGATTGATTAAAAACCGCTACGTGGGGCGCACTTTTATTCAACCGACTCAGACAATGCGGGAATCAGGAATCCGCATGAAACTCAACCCTCTCAAAGATGTCTTGGAAGGAAAGCGGGTAATTATTATCGATGATTCGATCGTGCGCGGTACTACCAGTCGCAAAATCGTCAAAGCCTTGCGGGATGCGGGTGCAACCGCAGTTCACATGAGAATTTCTTCGCCGCCGGTGACACATCCTTGTTTTTACGGGATCGACACCGACAATCAAGATCAGTTGATTGCTGCTACTAAGTCAGTCGCAGAAATTGGCGCCCAAATTGGGGTAGATTCTTTGGCTTTCTTGAGTTGGGATGGAATGCTGAAGGCGACTAACGAAGACCCGATGAGTTTTTGTTCGGCCTGTTTCACCGGTGATTATCCGATCGACGTTCCAGAAATGGTAAAACGGTCTAAGCTCATATTAGAAAAAGCTGGAACCTAGAAAATCAAAAAGCGAGAAAGCGATCGCCCGTCACTTTCCGCAATTTATGGATTTTCAAGTTTTTCTGGTAAGTCATTGCCAGAATGTGTGTAGAAATGTTACATTAACTTAGCTTTAGCAATTCTTGCAGAATTGGTGAACTGTAGTGAACAGTCGCTTGGGTATCACTTGTGTGAAACCCAACCCTCGGATTGGAGATTTGAGATTGGAGATTTGAGATTTGTGCTTGAATCTAAAATCGCCAATCTAAAATAGATGGTTTTTCCTTACACTCTCGTTCACAATTCCTGCTCGAAACGCTGTATGCTACCTGCAGACTGGAGGTAGTTCCTCCAGATGTACACTCTCAGATTGAAGTCGCATTTCGCACCAACAACGGGCACATGAGATTTTTTCAGATAACAGGGTCGATCGCACTAATTTTTCCCACACAAGTATTCCACAAGCCAACTTGCTTGAGAATCGCGGACGGGCTATTCATGCGAACTAAAGAACTTTAGAAACCCTTGCAGAGTAAAAAATATGGCTCCTTGCAGGTTGAATGTTACCTCACCTGCATAGGGATACAAGCCCCCGACTCATGTCCGGGAGAGCCAAAAAATTTAGATCTTAGTTTAAGCCCCCAAATTAATCTGTGGAGTGAATCTAAAATCTAAAATCTAAAATCTAAAATCGATTGACTGTTACAAGGCGGAATGCGGTTTCTCAAGTCAGCTTAAATCGGAAACTTCGTGCAATCAAATACTGTTCTCAATCCCGCGAGCAATCAAGGCTCATCCTCTCGTACAACAGAGTTACCTTTTACTCTTGCTGATATCAAGGCAGCCATTCCAGCCCACTGTTTTGAGCCATCGGCATGGAAATCTCTGGCTTATTTCTTTTTAGATATTGGCATCATCGCAGGTTTGTATGCGATCGCCTACACCCTCGATTCCTGGCTCTTTTATCCAATCTTTTGGTTGATGCAGGGAACCATGTTTTGGGCATTGTTTGTAGTGGGCCACGACTGCGGACACGGTTCATTTTCTAAGAGCAAATGGCTCAACAACCTGATCGGACACCTCTCCCACGCTCCAATTCTCGTGCCCTTCCACGGTTGGCGGATTAGTCACAGAACCCACCACGCAAATACAGGCAGCTTAGATAACGATGAAAGCTGGTATCCGGTGTCGGAGAGCAAATACAATCAAATGCCTTGGTACGAAAAGCTAGGACGCTTTTATTTGATGTTATTTGCCTATCCAATTTATCTATTTCGCCGATCGCCCGATCGAACTGGTTCTCACTTCATGCCCGGTAGCCCGATTTTCCGTCCGTCCGAAAAATGGGATGTGTTGACAAGTTCCGCATCCTTGGTACTGATGGTAGGCTTTTTAGGCGCGCTAACCTATCAGTTTGGTTGGCTGTTTTTACTCAAGTTCTACTTGGTTCCCTATGTAGTGTTCGTGATGTGGCTGGATTTGGTAACATTCCTGCACCACACAGAAGCCGATATTCCTTGGTATCGTGGTAATGATTGGTCTTTCTTAAAAGGTGCATTGTCTACGATCGATCGCGACTACGGAATCATCAATTCCATCCATCACGACATCGGCACCCACGTAGCCCACCACATTTTCTCGACAATGCCGCACTATCACTTGAAGGAAGCAACGGAAGCCATCAAGCCAGTGTTGGGCGATTATTATCGCAAGTCAACAGATCCAATTTGGAAGAGCTTTATTCGCTCTTACTGGGATTGTCATTTTGTCTCCGATACCGGTTCTGGAGTTTACTACGAATCGCCTAACAGTCGGCGATCGGCTGAAGTTAAGTAGTTTAAATTAACAAGAGAATACGTAAAAACTCGGCTTCTTAAAGAAACCGGGTTTTTCTTTTTTGCGCGTGTTTGATAATAAGGATCGTCAATTAAATAATTTCCCTTTTTTCTTGTGGGATGGGCGTCCCGCCCGTCTATCGGGGACGGGCGGGACGCCCATCCCACAACAAACAGGAAAAGTGGATTTTATTTAATTCTCATCCCTAAGATGTTCCACATCTGGAGGGGTGACAAGCCGCCCCAAACCCAGAGTTCTCTTCTTTGTGTAACAGGCCGGAAAGCCTGTTACGAAAAAATATATCAGCCACTGGTTTGTACCCCAAACATCCGGGATAGCCGACAGTTTTTAAATTTAAGACTGCGATTTTTCCAAAGCTTGTATTACTACTTCAGCCTTTGCAGTCCAACCAATAATACCGCCTTGGGCGCGAATCATATCGATCGCACTCTGTTTAAATTCTGGAAAGTAGCTAGCTGTAGCATCCTCAACGAGTAAACATTCAAACCCCCGATCGTTAGCCTCACGCATAGTTGTTTGAACGCAAACCTCAGTCGTGACTCCAGTAAAAATTAGGTGAGTAATCGCTTTTTCACGAAGTATTAATTCCAAATTAGTGTGATAAAAAGCCCCCTTGCCTGGTTTATTAATTACTATTTCATCCGGCATAGGTGTCAACTCTGAGATAATTGAATTGCCAGGTTCACCCAAAATTAAAATTCGTCCCATTGGGCCTCGATCGCCAATTTTTAGTTCGCTTTGACCCCGCTTTTGCTTAGATGGAGGACAATCAGAAAGGTCAGGTTGATGACCTTCAATAGTGTGAACAATAGGGAGATGGCGATCGCGAAATGCCTCTAACAACTGCTTTACCGTTGGTACGATCACCTGTAATTGGCTGACATCATTGCCTAAAGCTTCACCAAATCCCCCAAGCTCCAAAAAATCTCGCTGCATATCGATGATAACCAAAGCCACCCCGCCAGAGACTGGCAGTTCATAATCATAAGGTTGGGCAGATATTAAGACCATAACGAGATAGGTTTTTCCCAAATTACTAGGACTATGCAGCCAGCTTGGCTGACAACACTGTGGTTACTGTTAGGGGGGTTAATAACAAAAGTTCCGGCTTGGTGTTCGCCATTCTGGTCAGTTTGCGATCCAGTTAGTACATAAATATGTTCAAAACCAGTATGCGTGTGCTTTGGGACACTCGCTCCCGGCTCATACCGCAGTAGAGCAGTAGCCGATCCACTTTCGTTGTCACCATAAAGTCGGTAGATTTCAACCCCATCACGAAATGGTTGCCAAGCCAACTCATTCTGCCACGTCGCGATATTAGGTAAATCCTTAAGGATAAAAGCTTGGTTCAGTAGTTCAGTCATAGGTATTCCCAAATTGATTAGTGTCCTGCCATACTCTTACCTATCTGAACAAAATCTGCATCTGCGATCGCACTTTCATAAGTAAAATTCCCGCCACTGATTACCAAAACCCGATCGGACAACTTCAGCAGTTCATCTAAATCTTCGCTCACCAATAACACAGCTACACCTCGGTTGCGAGCCTCAATAATCTGACCGTGAATATACTCCACAGCAGAAAAATCAAGACCAAAGCAAGGATTCGCGGCAATTAGTAACTTAATATGTTCGGCGGAGAGTTCGCGCGCTAGCACTGTGCGCTGTACATTTCCCCCCGACAGATTGCCGATAGGCGTATCTGGCGAAGGCGTTTTAATTTTGAAAGTATTAATTAAGCTCTTAGCCGCCTGCCTAATTTCTTTCAGGATGAGTAAGATACTCGCTTTAGCTTGGGGAGGGCGGTCAAACGTCCGCAGGGCTAAATTTTCTGCCACACTCATGTGTGGCACACAAGCATTATGAAGGGGTTCTTCGGGTAGTGCGAAAACCTGATGTTTAAACATCTCGGCTCGTGTTGCCCTATAAACTTCGCCATTAACCAGCACATCTCCACCTGTAGCAGAACGCTGACCAGCCAACACCTCCACCAATTCCCGCTGACCATTGCCAGAGATACCTGCAATCCCAACGATTTCGCCGCTGTGAACTGTGAGATTTACTCCTGTCAATACCTCCAGACCGTTGTCTTTATTAGCATAAAGGTCTTTAACCTCAAGGATAGGAATAGTCGTTGGGGGGGCTGTCTTTTCAACTTGTTTTGGCTCACGCCTTTCACCCATCATCATTTCCGACATATCCGAGACAGTCAGATCCTTTACCAAACCCTGACCTGCAAACTTTCCTTTACGCAGCACCGTGATGCTATCGCAAAACGCCATCACTTCCCGGAATTTGTGGCTGATAATTAACACGCTTAATCTTCCAGCAGTAACTTCGGCGCGCAGTAAACCTAAAACCTCATCCGCTTCCTGCGGAGTAAGCACAGAAGTAGGTTCATCCAGAATCAAGATCCGACTCTGAAGATATATCTGTTTAAGAATTTCTAGCTTTTGTTTTTCCCCCGCAGCTAATTGAAAGACCGGAGTATCTAGAGGAACTTGGAAAGGAGCAGTTTTCATAAAAGCCTTTAACAGCTCGTACTCGGCTTTCCAATTAATCAAATTGGGGCTATCAAAGCGGGACAAAACCAGATTTTCGGCTACAGTCATCGCAGGCACAGAGGTGAAGTGCTGGTAAACCATACCAATGCCATACTTATGAGCATCGCGAGGACTTGCGATCGTGGTTTCCTGCTTATCAATCAAAACTTGGCCTGAAGTAGGAGTATAGAAACCCATGACACATTTAACAAGGGTACTTTTGCCTGCTCCGTTCTCGCCCAGCAAAGCATGAAACGTCCCTGGTTTTAGCGTCATCGAGAAATTATCAAGTGCAGTCATCGTGCCAAACCGCTTAGTCATGTTAACCACCTCTAGTTCTGGTGGTTGAATAAAGTTTTGAATTTGGAATTTTGAGTCGTGAATTTCCAGTGCTAATTTTCGATCTATAGAATCAGTTACTTCCGTCATGTTTTTGTCTCCTTTGTAAAGTTTTCAGCTTATCGGCTACTTATGAGATTTAAATTTTTAGTGAGAGCGTCGGGCTCATTTCAATCTTTGAAGTATTAATCTCACGTAGTAATATTTGCCTTCTTATCTGCGTTTATCTGTTTTCATCGGCGGTTAAGATTTAACCGCTGATTCCTACCGATAAAGTTTCACATCACTCTTAAACTCCCGTTCCTATATAACATAATATAACTTGAGTTTTTCCTCAAAATTCATCATTCAAAGCTTTGATAAATGCTTCTGAATCAGCAACCGTTCCAAACACTCCTCCCTGCATCTGGATCATCTTAAGTGCCGCCAAATGATTGCCATAATCTGTTGCGCCCGTACAGTCAGATAAAAGCAAACATTCATAACCGCGATCGTTTGCATCTCGCATTGTGGTATGGACGCAGACATCGGTTGTAATGCCAGCCAAAACAATATTTTGAATGCCTTTGCGTTTCAGTAACAGATCTAGATCCGTAGCATAAAACGAACCTTTTCCAGGCTTGTCAATCACCGCTTCACCAGGCAAAGGCGCGAGTTCTGGAATGATTTCCCACCCTGCTTCACCTCGAACGAGAATTCTACCGCAGGGGCCGGGATCGCCAATTCCGGCGTTAATTTGGCGCGATCGCCACTGCTTGTTTTCTGGTAAATCTGCTAAGTCGGGGCGGTGTCCTTCGCGGGTGTGCATGATATGGAAGTGCTTCGCCCGTGCCACTTCTAAGACTTGCTTGATTGGCTCAATAGGAGCGCGAGTCAGTGACAAGTCGTAGCCCATCTTATCAACATATCCACCAATGCCGCAGAAATCAATTTGCATATCAATTATCAGCAGCACCGTATTTTCTGGGCGCAAATCGCCATTGTAAGGATAAGGATATGGTTCAGCTTCTACAAAACGTCCCATGTTTATCTCCCTTGCGATAAATTCTTGTTTTACGTGTTAGTTCCTAAAGATCCAGGCGCGCCTGTCAAAGTTCGTTTCGGCGAACAAGTAATAATCATGATCGCCAGCGTCAGGATGTAGGGCGAAGCATTGAATAAGTAGTAATAGGAATCGACCCCTACTGATTGCAAAGCAGGGCCGATCGCCTGTGCTCCCCCAAATAGCAACGAGGCGTATAAGCACTGAACTGGATTCCAACGGGCGAAAATTACCAGCGCTACCGCCATGAGTCCTTGACCGCTAGAGATGCGTTCTGTCCAACTACCGGGATAGTAAAGGGATAAATAAGCACCACCAATTCCAGCTAAGAAACTGCCCGCGATAATGCAGAGCATACGAACTTTATTAATGGAGATTCCCATTGCTTTGGCAGCATCGGGACTATCCCCAACTGCACGAATAAATAACCCCCAGCGAGTTGATTTAAAGAACCACTGCATTAGAGGGGCGATCGCTACACCTAACAAAAATAGGGGACAAATTTGTAGCGCTGATTGTACTGGAGGCAGATGACTCCAAGCACCCAGAGGTAAACTAGGCAACTGGGTGGCACTTGGTTGAATAAAAGGTTTGCCAAAAAAGAAAGCAATGCCGCTACCAAAAATAATCATAGCGATGCCTACGGCAATGTCGTTTACTTTTGGTTGTATGCACAGCCAAGCGTGGATACAACCTAGTACCATGCCCGCTAGACCAGCGGCTAAAACACCTAACCAAGGCGATCCAGTCTGATAAGAAATAGCATAGGCACTCATCGCACCGGTTAACAGTGTTCCTTCTAACCCCAAATTAATCTTGCCGCTTTTTTCAGTTAGGCATTCGCCCAAACTGACGAACAAAAATGGAGCGCTACCCCGCAAAGTTCCTGCTAAAATACCTAAAGGTACTCCCCACCAACCTAATACTTCTGCTGCCATTGTTGATTCCTCCGATTTGAGATTTTGGCTTAACGTATTGCTTAGTTATACCGATTTTTTATGAGGCCCCGTAGAATCCGATCCCCCCTAGCCCCCCTTAATAAGGGGGGGACAAGATTCCGCTCAAAGTCCCCGCAACGATTCGGGGGATGCGAGGGGGATCGAGATATGTGCAACTTCACATTAAATTGGTATTAGACAGTGGCTATTGATGGCTGCTCGCTAGAAGGTGGCTGCTGAGGGCGATCGGTTGACTGTTCTTTGAAAAATGGCAAACGTCCGTAGAGCGATTCGCTATACAGAACTACCAAAAAGACCAAACCTTGGAACACTAAAACCGTTGCATCGGGAAGTCCATGTGCCCGTTGCAAGATGCCACCACTAGCCAGAATGCCGCCAAGCAGAATTGCCACAATAGTCGCAGCAAGAGGGTTGTGTCGAGCAATGAATGCGACTAAGATACCGCTGTAGCCATAGTTAGCATTAAGTGATTCGTTAGCTCGACCATGCACGGCTGCGACTTCCACCATGCCTGCCAAACCCGCACAAGAGCCAGCTAAGAAACAGATTGCCATTGTCAACTTGCCGACAGGAAGTCCGGCAATTCGAGCAGCGCGGATGTTACCTCCTGCTGTCCGCGCTGCAAAGCCAAATGTAGTACGCTGGATCAGGAAGTAGGCGATCGCACAAGCAACCAACCCATAAATTAGACCGTAGTGAACGCGGGTTCCTGGAATATTTCCTAACATATTCACATCAGGAATCGGGTAACTAGAAATTTTATTGACACTGCTGGGGTCACGCATCACGCCGCCGACTAAATGATTCAGCAGGGCGATCGCAATATAGTTCAACAACAAGCTGCTAATTGTCTCATTCACTGCCCGGTAATAGCGCAAAGCTCCCACTGCACCAATCCACAGACCTCCACAGACAATTCCTGCCAGCGCCATTGCAATTTGGACTAACGTCGGCGGTGCAGAAGATAAAGCCAGTCCAGTGGCTACAGCCCCCAGACCCCCAACTACTAAAGCGCCTTCGTTGCCGATAATCACCAACCCCAAACGGGCAGGCAAAGCCGTGCACAAGGAACTCAACATCAACGGTGCAGCCCTGATCAGGGTGTTTTGGAATGAATGCCAACTGCCAAATGCTGCTTTGTAGATTGAGGCATAGACAGCAAAGGGATTAGATCCAGCCGCAGCACAAAAAATTCCAAACAATACCAATGAGAAGACGATGGCGGCGATCGGGATACAAACCGCTTCCAAAGTTGTACGCCAGTTTTGACGGTTAATCATCATCAGAATAAAAGATGAATTACTAAGAAAATGATGAGTGTTGAATTAAAAACTTGCTTGTATAGCAGTTGCCGACGGGCGTGAAATACTTTCTTAGCGAAAGGAAGGGGTATGTAGGTGCAAACCTGCTCGCCCCTACTAAGCTAATCAGCGTTTAAGTTGTCCGCTATACAATTTTGAATGCACATCAGCTAATTAACTCGTAACTTTGCCGATGACGCCTGATGCCAGCCAATTCATCTTTTCTAGTTCTGCGTCTTGCTGCTTGTAATCCTTGCCTTGAGCAATCACAACTTTCCCGGTGTTATCTTTTATTTCCCCCTTATAAATGACCATGCTGCCATCAAGAAACTTACTCTTAGCAGCATCAGCATCCTTTTTCGCTTCGGCAGTTACGGCGCTACCGTAGGGCGACAGCTTCAAAAAACCATCCTTCAAACCACCACGTACTAAATGGGGAATGCCTCCGTTCATTAGCGTCTTGCCAGCATTCAGCATTTCAGCATACTTAGAATAGACATTCGTCCAGTCCCACTCGGCACCTGTTAAATATCCTTTGGGCGCAAGTTGGGCTTGACTCGCATGGTAGCCAGTACAGAAAATGCCTCGTTTCTCAGCCGTTTCTATCACCACTTTGGGGCTATCTACGTGACAGGTAATTACATCAACACCCTGGTCAGCCATACTATTAGCAGCATCAGCTTCTTTAACAGGCAAAGACCAATCTCCTGTAAAAATCACCTGAGTTGTAACTTCTGGCTTAATGCTACGTGCCCCTAATGTAAAGCTATTGATATTGCGTAATACTTGCGGTATGGGTTTAGCAGCAATAAATCCTAATTTTCCGGTTTTAGAGGCGTGGGCGGCAACAATGCCTGCTACATACTCACCCTCATCAATGTAGCCAAAATAGCTGCCAACGTTATTTGGATGCTTCCCTTCCTGATAAAGTCCACCGCAGTGCAAGAATTGTACCTCCGGGTAATCCTTTGCCAGTTTCAGAATATGCGGGTCAAAGTACCCGAAGGAGGTAGGGAACAGAACCGTTGCCCCATCCTGTTCAATCATGTTCCTCATGGTTTCTTGTACCGATGTAGTTTCAGGAACATTTGCTTCCTCTACGGTTTTTACCCAGGCTAATTTTGAAACCCCAGCGTTCCCTTCGGCTTGGGCTTGATTGTAGCCGTAGTCATCTTTTGGGCCAACATAAATAAATCCCATCACAATTGGCTTATCTTTGCCAGCCGAGTTTGCTTGAACCTCTTTAGCAGGACTACATCCAGTCCAAAGGCGCGATGTGACTGCAAACGCTGTAGTAGATAAAATCCCACGAATTACTTGACGCCGAGGTATAAACAATGACTTTTTGGTACTCATTCTCTATGTTCTCACTAAAAGTTTTTAAGAGGAATTCATAGCTAAGCTTTAACGCTGATACTTGCTGATAATTGCTAAATATATTCACGCTAAATTTCTCAGCTTTTAGTCGATCTATTCAACAATGAGATTAAATGCGTTAATAACTATTTACATTCACATCACATCGTGAATTTAATGAAAAAGATACATGGTAAACCAAAACTAATTCTAATATAAAATTAGTTTTTGCTGGAAAGGTTGTTTTAGGAAAGTCGAATCCCCTAAAAATTAATGATGTTTATCTTATACCAATTACTTTTAGTGGTAAGTTTTTTTATAAAAACTTAATAATATTCGCCAAATTGTCTCCCAAAAAGTTCGCTATAAACAAAATTAAACAATAATGTTCACCACAAACAAAAAAGAATTTTTGAGTTCTGGCACGCAACTAGCTTTTCAGTCTTGGAGGCAACTTAAAAATAAGTCGAGGTTGAATCAAAAACAATAAAAATCGATCTTATAAAAGCAGAAAAACTGTCCTTGATTTCTAATAACAGTCAATAATCCGAGCAAGTTTTATGAGGACTGAAGTCTTCACTACCAACTCTATAACGGTTCTTGTACCGGAGATGTTGCATCATTCTCAATAAGCTTTTTATGAACAGGCTTTTCGGCCTGTTCCACAAAGACTGAATTTTCTTGTGGAACAGGCCGGAAAGCCTGTTATTGAGAATGGTGCTCTTCGGTGAGTTGTACCGGAGTTGACACTCCCCAGCTATCAGGCGTGGGGATTCTTAATTCATCGACTGACCTTTAAGCGCTATGTCCTTTCGGCACTTCTTAAACCTTTCAACCGTACAAAATACCAATTGACGAGTTCAACTCACAGCAACCCCAGAGGGTCTATCTCCAAAAGCGTACTAGGATATTTACCTAGAGTTCGGGTATGCCCTACCCTACTTAACAAGACTAAATAGTTTGTTTCTCTGGTTAAAGGAACTGTGTTAAGCCCCTAGCTGTTTATAGAGTTTTCGCCACTGTTTTTATGCACGATGGCGCAGGAGTTTAACCTTGACTACTCTAGTCTACTAGAAATTTCCTGACTTTTAGGAAGGGATTTAAGAAATTAAAGCCGTCCTAGAAGGACAGGGTTTTAGACCCAATTTCCTTGATAATATTACAGATTGCCTTTAAGCCCGATCGCCGTAACAATAGTCCACGCATCCACCAACAGCAACAGCAGCGTACATCCCAGCAAAATAAGATACATCCAAGGCTGCGACAAAGGGCGGACATCTCTAGTATCAATGCCTGTTTTTGCTTCCACCAAACCGACTAATTTACCAAATCCAGCCACCCGCATTGGCAACAAATAACCTTCACCCGAATGACTCAAAAAATAGTAAACTAAACCTCCTTGACCGGTCGATCGAGGTTTGAGAGCTTTTACCTCAGTCCAAGGTAGGGACCAACCCTTGCGAAAAAAACGCGGAAACCAGTTGGGATATCTGACTTCAATCCCTTCCTCGCTCAAAATTACCCTTTCACTGAGCACGCCGTACAGGCCCACAGCCCCGACAACAATTCCTGCCCAGAGTGCGGCGGGAGGAACGGCTGCTTTCGTTACTTCCGACAAAAACGGCAAGGGAATTGTCAGGGCTGTGTACAAGCTCAACAGCGTGATTCTAATTAGGGGAGAAAGCCGGAATACCGCCGGCTCAAATACTGGGGCCGAAGATGGGGAAGAAGCAATAGGTTGTGCTGACATGGCTGAAATTCGAGAAGCTGTTTCATGATATTTTTGCACAGTTGTCGATCCCGCCAACAAAACTCAGAGAAATACGAAAAACCGGACAATCTTTGCAGTTGTGAGTTTTGATCTAAAATTCATTTCAGAAACTTTGATTCTTAAGTGTTGAGTTTTTACCACTTTGCTGAAGTTGGAATTTTGAGCGCGGAGTTATCAATTAACTGACAATTATATAACTCAAAACTCACAACTGGGATTAATCAACGGCGGTTAGCGCTGGTACAGTCAAAGGTTCTGAGATTTCTCTGGATTTGGGGCGGCCGGCCATGATTGTTCGATCGCCCTGAACTGCCTCTGGGGATCTGCTAGGATTGACGTTTGAATAGGGGCCTTCGTTAATCTGCAAGCGATCGCAAGGAATTTTATCCGACAAAATTGCACTAGCCATCATCCCGGTGTGAATTTCCAATGCTGCAGCGCGCATCGCTTCAAACACTAAGCGCTGTCCGGGAAACACCACTCGTTCAAAGTACCAGTTAGGAATGTTGGCGATGCGAGCAATCTGAATCTGACTGGTGGCGTTGACGTAGCAGCACAGAATCTTGCTGTCGGTGTCTGAGGGTACGGGGTCAAGAATTTGAGCCATAACTGCTGAGGGAGCCTTACCTAAAAGTTTTAGTTATCTTCTCAGGCTAACACTAGGTGATCCCGCCTACTGTAAAGCCGACTACCAACTCCCTAATACATGAGAGACCGATCGAACTTAAATTAAAATCTAACCGGATAAATATCTGCTTTTTGACTCCTAGCTGGGATTTTCATTCAAAATACGCTGTATTGACTTAAAAATTAGCTTTTTTATGCTGCTCTCGCCGATCGACACCAACAAGCTCGGCTTTTAGCCAGTTTAAAAAAATTTAAGAATATTTAATGTCAAATTGCGAAAATTAGACATATTGTAAAGTTATATTAAAAGAATATTAACATAGCTGAAAAAGTTCCACTTTAGGATATGGCAATCATGGAAAACCGAGAAAACCGAGTCCTGTACGTTCGCCTCCCTTGCAATCCGATTTTCCCGATCGGAGTTGTCTATCTTTCGGATCACGTACACAAGCTGTTTCCCGATGTCGAACAACGCATTTTCGATTTAGGTGCCGTACCCCCCCTGGATTTCGCTAAAGCTTTAGATGCCAGCATAGACGAGTTTAAGCCGACTCTGCTGGTTTTCTCTTGGCGGGACATTCAAATTTACGCGCCCGTGGGTGGCAGAGGTGGCAACCCGTTGCAAAATGCCTTCGAGTTTTACTACGCCAAAAATCCGCTGATCAAGTTCCGGGGAGCACTCGGAGGACTGCGTTTAGCAGCGTCTTACTACACCGAACTCTGGCGCAATTTGGGACTGATCAAGCGCGGATTGAAGCGGGCCCGGAAATACCGCCCCGAAGCTCGTGCAGTGGTCGGCGGCGGTGCTGTGAGCGTGTTTTACGAGCAGTTGGGACGCAGTTTGCCTACGGGAACTGTGGTTTCGGTGGGGGAAGGCGAAGCTTTGCTGGAGAAGTTGATTAAGGGCGAAGATTTGGCCGAGGAAAGGTGTTATGTGGTGGGAGAAACTGTGCCGCGGGAGAGGCTAATTCACGAAAAGCCAGCCAACATCGAGAAAAGTGCTTGCGATTATAACTACATCGAAACCATTTGGCCGGAATTTTCCTATTATCTACAAGATATGGACTTCTACGTGGGAGTGCAAACCAAGCGCGGCTGTCCTCACAATTGCTGTTACTGCATTTATACGGTGATTGAAGGGAAACAAGTGCGGATCAATCCGGCGGATGAGGTGGTGGCGGAGATTCGGCAATTGTACGATCGAGGTATCCGAAATTTCTGGTTTACCGACGCTCAATTTATCCCCGCACGCAAATTCATCGATGATGCAGTTGAATTATTGCAAAAAATCATCGCCGCCGGCATGGACGACATACACTGGGCCGCTTACATCCGTGCGGACAATCTCACACCCGAGTTGTGCGATTTGATGGTAAAAACGGGGATGAATTACTTTGAAATCGGCATCACCAGCGGTTCCCAGGAACTGGTTCGGAAAATGCGGATGGGCTACAACTTGCGAGTAGTTTTAGAGAATTGCCGCGATTTAAAAGCAGCCGGTTACAACGATGTGGTTTCCGTTAATTACTCGTTTAACGTCATTGACGAAACCTTTGAAACTATCCGGCAAACTATTGCTTATCACCGAGAATTAGAGCGAATTTTTGGACCCGATAAAGTAGAACCAGCTATTTTCTTTATCGGGTTGCAGCCGCACACTATTTTAGAAGAATACGCCTTTAAAAAGGATATTCTGCAACCGGGTTACGATCCGATGAGTTTGATGCCTTGGACAGCGCGAAAGTTGCTGTGGAATCCCGAACCTTTGGGTTCGTTTTTCGGGCAAATTTGTTTAGAAGCTTGGCAGCGTAATTCCAATGATTTCGGCCGCGAAGTGATGGCAATTTTGGAGGAAAAACTCGGCTGTGCGGATTTGGAAGAGGCATTAACCGCGCCGGTGGAAATCAAAGACAAACAGTTGGCAGCCGTTAATTAATTACCAGGTTCGCAGTCAGGACGACCGTCCTTGAAAAAAGGGGAAATGGAAGAAAAAATGTGTTTTCTGTTTCCCTTTTTATTATTCAATAAATAGGTAAGTGCAAATAAACATTACCGTGTAATATCAAATCCGCCCTTAATCGTCCTGTATTCATCTCTCTGTTCTCTGACTCTGCGTTCTCTGCGTTCTCTGCGGTTTAATCATTCCAATGCAACCGGAATTGATATAACAGAGTCAGTTCGCGACATGGGGGCGCTTATTCCCGGCTTCTAGGAAAATAAAAGGTTTAGTAACGAGAAATAGATGAATAAACCCGGTTTCTCAAATCGGCGTGAACAACTCATAAAATCTTAAAAATGTCATAAATACAAGAGATTGCTTTCCTGCGATCGCATTGACATACTTATGTATTTTCACTGGTGTAGGGTGCACAGTTCGCACCTTACTTAAACCGACGGTGTACCGTGTTCCGTGCACCTCTCACCTCTGATATTAAATATTATTAATATCCAGCAAAGATCGCTTAAGATGTAATTATATAGTTAAAACCAGGAGTGACCAGATGTTTTATAAAGATAGAGTTAAGGGCATTAAAGGAGTAGGTCTAGTTATGGCGGGGATTAGTGCGATAGGCTTTTTGACCGCCTCAGCAGAAGCAACTGCACTAAATCAACCGATTGACCCAGTTCGGGCGATCGCACCCAACACTTTGGGCAATAATCAACCGCTGCAAATTGCTCAAGTTGAGGGATGTCCGAGGGCCGAAATGGTGCAATTTTTCGCAACGCCCAACTTTTCTATATACATTTGCAAAACCCAGGAAGGGGACATTTTTTACCGCGGCCTCAGCAAGATAAATGGCACCCAAATCAATGTCATGCAAGTAACTACAGGTGACGACGGAACTTATGAAGCGACTAACGGTAATATTATCTACTCGATTAACCCCCAACGCCTGCAAGTCCGCCAGAATGGTAAGGTAATTTTGACCGAAGCTGTCATTAAGTAGCACTCACTGTTATTCAACGATCGCTCTGATTAATTTAGGGTACATTTTATTAGCTGAACTCAAACAAATTGCAGATTCTTTCAAATTTAGGCATAATTATAAGAATAAAAGTCTGTATTATCAAAAAAGCTATCGGATTATGCCTTACAGTCAATTCACAATTACTAGAGCTAAAAAAGACTTTCAGTTAACTATCGTGGAGGGAACTCGGTTTTTTCCGGAGGTAGAATCAATTAATCCCAGTCCGAGATTGAGTAGCGAATTAGAAGATTTGCCTTGGACGATCGCAGTTGGTTCAGAAAAAGCCAGATCGGAAGCCATTGTCTACCCAGTTTTGCAAGAAGTCCGGCGCTTGATGAACCGCCAAATCAGTTTATTTTCGGGACGGGAATTCAATGTTGACCCCAGTTGCGAGCTCACCGGATACGTCGATTTTTTAATTAGCCGATCGCCCGAACAGCTTACCGTAGAAGCACCCGCGATCGTAGTTGTGGAAGCAAAAAAAGCCGATCTGAACGAAGGTATCGGTCAATGTATTGCTGAAATGGTAGCGGCACAGCGCTTTAACGAAGCAGCAGAACACCCGATCGCCACTATTTACGGTTGTATCAGCAGCGGCACTCAATGGCGTTTTCTCAAGCTTTCAGGAACAACAGTGACGATCGACCTTACCGATTATCCGCTGCTTCCGGTGGAAACCATTTTAGGATTCTTGGTGTGGATGGTTCAACAAGATTAGCTAGATTTAACTGATCCAGTAAAAAATAGGATTTCCCACGAAACCCAAAGTTTTTAGAACTTGCTTGAAAACCTCGCTGTCAACTGTCAACTGTCAACTGTTTGTTCAAATATCTTTCAATTAGGACGATCGCCACAATATCGTCCACTGGCCTCGGTGGCGTCCGCATTCCCTTCGGAATCAAGCGCGAAAGTCCCGTCGGAGGGTACATTTGCCAGTAGCGTTCCCTCGCTTCTAAACTGCTGTACCTCTCGTCAACCTGAACAATTTTTATCAAAGGCGACAAACTCTGCGTCAGTTTTTGTTTCCAACTCTTAGAAGTCGTTTGATCTCCGAGTACCAATAACTCAATGGGAAACTGTTCGCACAAAGATTGAATAGTAGATATCGCTGCTTCCGACAGCACAACTTGATGGTAGCAGACGTTCTTATCTCTACCCATTACAGCTATGCCGCATTTGTCTTTACCGGGATCGAAACCTAAAATCATATTTATGAGTTCTGTGTTAATAAGTTTGTAGTTGCGATCGATCGCCTGCCAACTCAATCGCCAACCTATATCTAATCTGATACTTGCATTCTTGAATGTCTCAAAATCTTTGCGGGCGATCGTACTTATTTTGCTTGACTTTTTTGTGGGATTGACATATTATATCATCATGGGAATCCGTGCGGCCATATAATGCCTAAAATCAGAAACCGGGTTTTTGCCATAATCTTTACTTCCAGTTTTAATTTATCGAAAAAACCCGGTTTCTTTGACCCCCCGCACAAAAAAACCGGTTTCTCTCACCCCTGTGCAGGCGGTGCGTCGCTATGAGATTATCGATTTGATTTGCAAATTGCTGATGGCGACGCACCCTACTATTTTGAATCGGGTGCAAAGATGAGTGCAAAAAAAAAATTAAAGCGCGCTGACGCACGCAAAGGGAAAAAGGGAAACAGGATAAAGGGCAAAGAAGAGTCCTCACAGGGAAGAGGAGAAAACCGGAATCCGCAGCAAAGCAGCAACGCGAAAACCCAAATTCCTGTTCGAGTCGCCCCCAAGATTAGTGTAGGATCGGTTGGCAGCACGGCAATCGACCGCATCGTAGTCCCACGAACCTCCACGACGCACTTTATTAGGAGAACCGCTTGTGTCCCAAGCGCTGCCGAAAGAGGGTGCGCCATTGTAGTTATCATGCCAGTAATCCTGACACAATTCCCAAACATTGCCGTGCATATCGTACAAGCCAAACCCATTTGGGGGAAAACTTCCCACCGAAGTAGTTTCTCGGCGGTCAAGTCCTTTCGGCGCCGAAGCGTAAGGATAATAGCCCTGATAATTAACTAAATCTGGAGTAATAGTTTCCCCGAAGTGAAAAGCTGTTGTCGTACCGGCCCGACAAGCATATTCCCATTCCGCCTCACTCGGCAAGTTATAGTTTTTCCCTGTTTTCTCGGACAACTTCTGACAGAAAGATACCACACCCCCCCAACTTACTTGTTCTACAGGCCGTTTCGCACCTGTAAATTTCGATGGGTTATGTCCCGTCACTGCTTGCCACTGTTCTTGAGTGATGGGGTATTTTCCTAAATAAAAAGTTGGTACAGTTACTTGATGCTGCGGACGTTCGTGATGCCGGCTACCTGCCTCTGTTGCTGGCGAACCCATCATAAATGTGCCTCCGGGAATGTAAACCATTTCGAGCACAACTCCATTACCTAAGTCTTCTCTGAGGTAATGAGCAGAAGACTTTCTACGACTGTTTTCTTTTCCATAGGCATCGACTGTGATGACATCAAATTCAAATACAGGGAGATAGTCTTGAAACGGAGGTTTAGTCTTTAAGTCATCTCTATCTTTCAGGAGTAAATAGGCCGCGAATTTCACCTGCATCGATTCATCGTGCAATGCTTGAATTATCAAATCTAAACCTGCTTCTCCATATTTCAGTGCTTCAGAGAGGGCGGCGATTCTCACTTCGACAATGGGTGAGACTAAGCGGCTTTTAACACCGGGTATGCCTCCGAGTACCGCAGCATTGACAGGCATTGAATTTTGACCGCCAAGGACGGCATCGTATTCTCTGGGTTGATTTTGATTCTCTGACATTACACCGCACGCTCCTGCATTTTAATTGAGCAAAATTTTGTTCTGTGATGTCAATATCTCAGGGATCGATTCTTATTTTCTCTCTTTGCGCTCTTAGCGGTGCGGTGCGTCGCTGTGAGATTGTTGGTGGTGCTTCCCGATTTTTGGTGGTGCTTCCCGATTTTTGGTGGCGACGCACCCTACTAATTGGGTATGGTGCGTCGCTGTGAGATTGTTGGTGGTGCTTCCCGATTTTTGGTGGCGACGCACCATACGATTGCTATATATATGGCGGCACGGATTCCCATGATTAAATGATATGTCAAGGGGGCGAAAATGTCAAGCAAAATTGTAATTCGATCGCGCAAAATTTTTGCAATAATTCGATATATCGATCGCACTTATTATTTAACTTTCAAATCTTCTGGGCCCGGTGGTTGTTGTCCGGTGCGGAAAACAACGGCTCCGTTTTCACGAGCCACTAAATCTATTTTAAGTGGGCCGGCGATGTAAGTGACATCTGCGGCGATCGCCTGAACGTCCAGCGGTTTCTCGTACTGCTGCAATCGCTCGATAAAACCAGCTAAAGTTTCAACCCGATTGTCGGCCACTTGAACTCTACCGCCGACAACACCGATCAGGCGAGCGCGAAATTGACAAGCTTCTATCAATTGCAGCAACTGCTGCCGCACCTGTTCGTCGGTTAAAGTCACCGGATCGACAGCAACCCCTGCAATCACATCTCCAGCGCGGAACACAACTCGATTGATTTCTGCTTCTGCAAATACCTTAATTACCTTTTCTTCCCGCAGGTAATTAGCGCCGGCGACAATCCGCACCACGTAGTCTTGACCGTCTTTAATCTGACTAATTAGTTGATCGATTTCTGCTTTAGTAATTTGAATAACCTGGTCTCTAACCTTCTTATTTTCCGGCTGCATCAGTCCGACGGTGGTTTTATTTGCTTCTTGCAAAAGTCGATCGATCGCGCGACTTGCCATACCGGGTTCAATAATGCGAACCACGCCAGCAGCTAAAATTTGACCGCGCCTGATGGCAACTGTACCCTCGCGGATTGCCTGAAAATCGCGTTCCAAAATTTGCACTTGCTGCTGCAAGACAGTTTGTTGCTGTTCGAGTTGAGCTTGTTGCTGTGCCAAGGTTTCTAGGAGTGCTTCCCTCTCGGCAATTACTTTGTCGCGCTCGATAATGGTTCGATCGCGCTCGGCCAGATTTTGCACCCGCTGAGCAATTTCCTTGTCTCGCTGGGCAATTAGTTCGTTGCGATCGACAATTTCTGCGTCTCGTCTGGCAATTTCTCTCTCTCGCTTGGCAATTTCTCGATCGCGCTGGGCAATTTGAGTTTTTACCTGCTCGATTAACTGTTGGCGTTCCTCTTGCAGTTGGGCGATTTCCGCTCCTAAAGTCGTTTTTTGACCAGAAACTGTTTTCAATTGGTTCTCGGTGCGATCGAGCTGAGCTTGTGTATTCGATCGGGCCGTTTGAACCAGTTTCAATTGTTCTTCGGTGCGGGATTTAGCCGCTTCCACACTGCTGAGCTGTTCTTCTGTCTGAGATTTAGCCGCTTCTACCTGACTTAACTGCTCTTCAGTTTTAGACTTGGCTGCTTGCACGCTGTTGAGCTGGGCCCGCAGCGAGTTTAATTTTGTTTGCGTCCGAGCTTGCTCAGCATTAGCTGCTTGGAGGGATTGATTAATTTGCTCTAAATTGGCTCTAGCTTGCGCTTGAGCGGCTCTGGCTTGAGCTAATTCAGTTTCAACTCGATTTTTTTCTTGAGTGGCCTGGTTGATTTCTCGGCGGGCGTTGTTGAGCCTTTTTTGAATCTCGTCTATTCTAAAAACTCCCGTTCGCAGCGGCTTGCTAGTAGCAAACAAAATGCCCAGAGTCAGTGCTGACAGGATGCTGCCGGCCATTACTGTCACAACAACAGCAGTATCGCGGGGGCGAAGTTTGAACAAACTCAATCTTGCCTTGCCGACTTTCGTCCCAAGGCGATCGCTGACAGTGGCGATCACACCCCCCAACACTAAAATTACAAATACCAGGATGTATCCAGCAGTCATTCCGATTTTAGATTTTGGATTTTGGATTTTGGATTGAATCTAAAATCCAAAATCCAAAATCCTATACTTTCTCGGCATCAAGTGAATTGCTGGCTTAAAGCCACCGGGTTGTGGACTGTGATCTTTTTCTTGTGGATCGAGATCATGGTTTCTTGTCTGAGATCCCCGAGCAAACGAGTCACAGTTACCCGTGTCGAGCCGATCGCTTCGGCGATCGCCTGGTGGGACAGCTTCAAATCTATCGTAATCCCCTCTGTACCGGGCACGCCAAAATCCCGGCACAGAATCAGCAAAAAGCTGACGAGTCTCGAACCCATATCTCGGTGGGCCAGGGTTTCGATCATCATCTCGGTTTGCAAAATCCGAGACGACAGTCCCCGCAGCATCACCATCGATAGTTCCGGGTCTTCCTTGAGCGCTTTCTCGACTTGTTCGATCGGCAGCGAGATCAATTCCACCGGCGTAAAGGCTACCGCGTGGTAAAACCTGTCCGATCGGTGTCCCGTAATCAGAGACAGCACCCCAAATACGCTATTTTCGCGCAGGAGGGCGACTGTAATTTCTTCCCCTGCTTCGTAAACCCTGGAGAGCTTCACAGCACCTCTAATGAGAACGTAGACGCGCTCAGCCGGGTCTCCAGGGAAAAAAATTGTCTTGCCCCGTTCAAAGGTTTCCACAATGGGTGGAAACGCCCCGCCGCTGATTTGGCGGAACACGGCTGCTAGCGGTCTATCATGCGTCACGACTAGATCCTTTGTACTAATCAATACTTTATAACTTGCCGATTAACCTTATTGAGTAAATATACTGTCCAACCTCCAATATCCTGGGATTCTGTTACTTCCATCTAATATTAAGGTAAACACACGCTGTATGATTAAATCTAGCCCTTCTCTTAACTTTTTCAATTCCGCCCCCATGTAGCTCCACAGCCAAATTAATATCAATTGTGTCTCAATTGTGTCTCAATTGTGTCTGAATCAGTTAAATCTGAATCAGTTGTGTCTAAACTGGCGGGGTTGTCAGATATAGCCAACGAGAACGGTGCAAGTTGCTTTTAGATAAACTACAGATGATAGATTTGACCGGAAAAAATGCTCTTGTTACGGGCATTGCCAACAATCGCTCGATCGCCTGGGGCATCGCTCAGCAGCTCCACAAAGCTGGGGCAAACCTCGGCATAACTTATTTGAAGGACGAGAAAGGCAAGCACGAGCGCAAAGTCGCTGAACTGGTGGAACCGCTCAATCCCAGTCTGTATTTGCCCTGCAATGTCCAAGACGAGAGCGAAATTGAGTCTACTTTTCAAACCATCGCCGACAAGTGGGGCAAGTTAGATGTCCTGATCCACTGTCTGGCTTTTGCCGGCAAGGACGAACTTTCGGGAGATTTCACCAACACCTCGCGCCAAGGTTTCTCCAATGCTTTGGATATTAGCGCTTACTCGCTGGTGCGGCTTTGTGCTGCTGCTAAACCCCTGATGGCCGAGGGCGGCAGTATTGTGACGCTGACTTACTTGGGTGGCGTCCGGGTAGTTCCTAATTATAATGTGATGGGAATTGCTAAGGCGGCTTTGGAAATGAATGTTCGTTATCTGGCTGCTGAACTGGGCCCGTTAAATATTCGGGTAAATGCGATTTCTTCTGGCCCGATTCGGACTCTGGCTTCGTCAGCAGTTGGCGGTATTCTGGACATGATCCACCACGTTGAGGAAGTGGCCCCGCTGCGGCGGACGGTGACTCAGCAGGAAGTGGGAAATGCTGCGGCTTTTCTGTGCAGCAATCTCGCTAGCGGAATTACGGGTCAAATTTTGTATGTCGATGCCGGTTACGAAATCATGGGAATGTAACAGTTGTCGAGAATTTTGAGTTATGTAGGGGCGGGTTTAGACAATAAACTTTAACTTTAACAAGTAAGTTTTATCTCGCATCTTCTTGCACCATTTTCAAGAACCTGTAGGGGCGGGTTCACCAAAAACTTTCTCCCGTGACAGACAGGTTAAATAAACCCGCCCCACCCACCAAAAATCCCTTGATTGACATTGGTGTCTGATGTCAGTTGCATGGAGAACCAGCCCCTCGCTTGAGACTCAACACTAAAAAAATCCCGTTCTCAAATTACTAATTATCAATAACTAATGAATGACCAATTGCGAATTATGGAAATAATCGATCGCCCTTCTCTACCTCCTGCAAATTCAGTTCAACCAGCTAGGGCCGCCTTGGTGAAACGCACGACACTGGAAACGGATGTCACGGCCAGCCTCAATCTCGACGGTGTGGGAACTTGCAAGGCGTCTACGGGGATTCCGTTTTTAGACCATATGTTGCACCAGATTGCTTCTCACGGATTGATCGATTTGGACGTGCAGGCGATCGGGGATTTGGAGATTGACGACCACCACACGAACGAAGATGTGGGAATTACCTTGGGCCAAGCCCTAGCAAAGGCTGTCGGGGATCGATCGGGCATTTCTCGCTTCGGGCATTTCATCGCACCTTTGGATGAAGCTTTAATTGAAGTAGTGCTAGACTTTTCGGGACGGCCTCACTTAAGTTACAATTTGCAGATTCCCAACCAGCGGATCGGCACTTACGATACCGAATTAGTGAAAGAGTTTTTTTCGGCGGTGGTGAACCACACTCAGATGACACTGCACATTCGACAGTTGCAGGGCGGAAATTCTCATCACATTGTGGAAGCGGCGTTTAAGGCATTTGCGCGAGCTCTGCGGATGGCGGTAGAAATCGATCCGCGGCGCGCCAGTCGGATTCCGAGTTCTAAAGGAGTTTTGTAGTATGTGGTTTGTAGTAGCGTTTGGGCGCTACTACGAACCTGGTACTTTCAGTTATTATCGCCCTATAATTAAAGCTATGAAAGCTAACCAAACAAATTTAGTTGAAACTAATAACATATCCAATAAAGGTAGTTACAATATCTATCCTTCACTCGATGAGAAAGAAGCCAGAGAAACGGCACCAATCTCAGATTTTTCCGACAAAATTTTTGAAGGTGACTGTCGTAATATATTGCCTCTGTTACCAGCACATTGCGTCGATCTAATTATTACATCTCCTCCCTATGCAGACAAGCGAAGTAAAACCTATAGCGGCATGAAAGCTGATGATTATGTCACTTGGTTTTTACCTATAGCTGAAGAGTTGCAGCGGGTTCTCAAACCCACAGGCTCGTTTATTCTCAATATTAAAGAACCTGTTGTCAATGGGGAGCGACACACTTTTGTGATTGAAATAATATTAGCTTTACGAAAACAAGGCTGGCTTTGGGTGGAAGAGTATTGCTGGCACAAAAAGAACTGTTTCCCTGGAAAATGGCCAAATCGTTTCCGAGATTCATGGGAACGCTGCTTGCATTTCACCCTGAACAAACAATTTGCTATGTATCAAGAAGCTGTGATGGTACCTATGGGCGATTGGAAAAATAAGAGGTTGACCAAATTGAGCGAGACAGACAAGCAGCGGGACAATTCCAAAGTTGGCAGTGGCTTTGGTAAAAATGTTTCTAATTGGGTCGATCGCGAACTAGCTTACCCCACAAATGTTTTGCATTTAGCAACAGAATGCAGCAATCGGGGACACAGCGCTGCCTTTCCAGTTGAATTGCCAAAATGGTTTATTAAATTGTTCACGGAATATAATAATGTAGTTTTAGATCCATTTATGGGATCGGGTACAACTGCTGTCGCTTGTCAAGAATTAAATCGTCGATTTATAGGAATTGAATTGAATGGAGAATACTGCACTCTTGCTCAAGATCGTTTGCACTCCGCAACTCAACTAACTTTATGGGAGAAAGGCAGTGAATACTCCATCAATCAGCCCTGATGAGCTAGAAGCTCTGATTAAACAACAACTAGAAATGTTTTATGACCGTCGCATTCAAACGCTTTCAAACTTAGATTTGTGGAATACCTTACGACGAAAGAATCCATATTTGTTTCGTGCTATCGGTATGCAGGACGCCTCGGAAATTGTGAAGGAATTACTTCAAGCATATATGTCTTCATCAGATGAAGGTATATTTGGTCACGTATTTTTTGAGCCAATTGCCAAAGCTGTCGGTGGAGGCGTGGCAGCAACTGATGTTGGAATGGATGTCGTTATTGAAACGCCTGAAGCTTACACTGTAGTTCAAGTTAAGTCTGGCCCAAACTGGGGAAATGCAGACCAGAAACGTAAATTGAAAGAGAACTTTGAAAATGCTCGCGCTATGTTTATTAGCAGAAAAATCAAGAAACAGTTTAGGGCATTACTAGGACAATGTTATGGACGCGCAACCAGTGAACCGAGTGATAAGCGACTTTATGCAGTCCGGTCTGGTCAGTCATTCTGGGAAGAAATTACAGGAGATCCTGAATTCTATCTTAAACTGATCCGATTGATGAAAGATTATCGGGAGCATAACACTTATGCAGTCAGTATAAATACTCAGGAAATTGAGGTCATAATTAGTGGATAATTAAAGATGT